>JABIHC010000020.1 GCA_018649825.1 Methanobacteriota archaeon | reverse complement strand
GGGACAGGTCATGGCAGATACTGAAATCGCAGCACTTGAGCGTCATGAGTCGGTAATGCTCCGGCGAATTGAAGTTGAATATTCTCAGGCACAAGCTCGTGCGCGAGGTCAAGTTGCGGTTGAAGTTGAAGCCGAATTGAAAGAATTACGTGCTGAAGAAATACGATGGGAAGCCGAGTTAAAGGTTGAACGTCAACGGCATGAAATGAATAAGGATGATCGTCAGCACAAAACAGAACAAGCAATGGATTTGTTTGCTCAAGTTCAAGAAGCAAAGCGAGCACGGATGTCTCAGCATTCTGACTCAAACTTACAACGACAACAGCATACTGATGAGGTTCAAACTCGAATGATGGAACTAGCCGCTGAAAAAGGCGCACTCACGCCCGAAGTAATGCAATCTTTCCTTGATAATCAAAGTACACAGAAGCACGCCGATCAACCTGGCCAATCTCCAGTTGCAACCCCTTCTTCTACAGAAAGCGGCACAATAACCTCTCAAGCAACAGTGCAAATTTGTAATTGTGGGCAAGTTCTTCAAAATACTTGGACTGCATGCCCAATGTGTGGAAAGCAATTGTAGGTAGCCCCTTTCGCCAATGCTAGCAATAATCCCTACCCCTCCAATTAGTTCATCCCAACCAACTGAGTGATTACATAGCAAAAAGGGTCCATGTGCCGATGAATAAGATTTACATACTGCCTTCGGATATTATGGGATACGAGGGAACGTGAGATACGATGGGAGGAGGTTTCATCGTTTTCGACTTGGAAACAACCTGTGATCGAGGTGGAAAGATTCCCCGCTTTGAACAGGAGATCATTGAAATCGGTGCAGTGATTTGGGATCAAGAAGCAAATGGAGTAATCGATTCTTTCCAAAACTTCGTGCGTCCCATAATTCATCCGGAGTTGAGTGATTATTGTCTGTCCTTAACTGGTATAAAACAACGGCAAGTCGATAGTGCTCAATCTATTGAGGAAGCAATGATGAAATTCGCTACTTGGTTTGGCCAATACAGAGGATTCACATTCACTAGTTGGGGAGATTTCGATATTGAGATGGTCAATCTAGAAAACAATCGTTATGGGATTGAGGTGGATTTTCAACCGCACTTGAATCTGAAAAATAGGGCGAAAAAGTCACTCAAATTAAATAAATCACCTGGCTTGAGAGATGCTCTCAAATATTTTGGCCACGACTTTGATGGGAAACACCATCGCGCTCTTGATGATGCTGAAAACATTGCGAAGTTGATTCCTTTCCTATGCCACTCAGAGAATCAATAATTCAAAACGAGTGTGTTGGAAGGACTTTCAGTGGGTCGGTACAGACGCTACTGTTTGCTCATGTGGACAATTCTATCCGCAAATAATTCTGCTTCTTCGAGGTCGTGAGTTACCAATATTGCAGTGATGTTCTTTATCTTTAGAAGGTCTCTAGTATCGCGGATTAATTTATTCTTGAGATCTTTATTTAGCGCACTAAAAGGCTCATCAAGTAGTATGATTTTAGGCTCAGAAAGAAGTGTTCGTGCCAATTCAACTCGCCTCGCTTCACCTCCCGAAAGACTAGCAACATTGCGTTTCTCAAATCCGTCTAAACCAATTTCACCTAGAATGTTGCTTGCCAATTCAATCCGTTCATTTGTAGTATTATTTTTGTTCTTACTTATGCCTAAAAGCAAATTCCCTTGCACATTTTTGTGAGGGAAAAGTGTGTTGGACTGAAATACCATTCCAATATTTCGTGACTCAGGAGGAATATTTGCGCAGTCTTTACCAGTCAATTTTATGTGGCCTGAATCAATTTCCTCAAATCCGCAAAGGCACCTTAGAAGAGTAGTTTTCCCGCACCCCGAGGGGCCAAGGAGAGCAATTATTTCGCCTTCATCCACCTTCAAACAATAGTCATTTAGCACATTATTATCTAAATAGGATTTTCGGATATTTTCAATTTCAAGAATCACTTTTTTACTCATCAGAATTCACCTCCGGCCCCATCGGGGCGATATTTTTCAACCATTACATAGAGAATTAATGTAATTGCCATTAGTACAGATGCGCCTGCCATGGCAGTAGGGGTAACCAAGGGGTCAAATCCTGGTTTAGAAAACAACGAATCAATATGAACTGGTAATGTTGATGAGGCACCATTTCTCAATACAACCCAAGTTGCTCCAAATTCACCGAGGGAAATTGCAAGTGCAAGGCTGGAAGCGACAACAATTGGGCCGCTGAGTAAGGGTAATGTAATTTTGAACATTCTTTCAATAGGACCTAATCCAAGTAATGCTGCCGCTTTTGAATAATCAGGATTTAGGCTTCTTATTGCGGGAAGAATAGAACGAACGACAAAGGGAGTTGCAATGAGAATGTGTCCTATTGCCGGGAACCACCACCTCTGTGACAAACTCGGCCATGTGTTGAGGAGACCTAAACTAACTCCCAAGCCAATTAACACTGCAGAAATGGCTAATGGAAACATCACTAGAAAATCGTTTCCTCTAGCCCAGTATTTCCAAAAAAGCCTTTTCCTCCTCGTCTTGGCAATTTTTGCGATTTCATCGCTCAAATGAATATTATTAGCAAAAATTATTCCCAAAGGTACTGCTATCAATAGAGTTAATGCAGCATATCCGAGTGAATTGAATAGGGCCTCAGTGATAGTTGTTTGATTCCAAGAGAGAGTACTAAGTGAACTCCAACCTTCAAGAGTCCATTGTTGGGTGAATCCCACATCCCCTGTGCGAACTCGCATACGAAATGAAGAGCGGAATACTGCAATCAGGGGCGCCAGAACAAAAATCAAGATTGATATAAAGTAAAAAGTTTTGAGAATGGAAGCGAAACTCATTTCTCTATACGGTATTTGTCTTTTTTGCCCCTTTGATAAGGCAAAAGGCATTGCGGCGCCGTTTCTTTTTTGCAACCAATTTAGCAAGATCAATGAAATCATTATTGTGATTAATTGAATAGTGGCACTACCTAAAACAATTTGAGCATCACCCATGCCGTAATCAGGAATACCTGCTGCACCTCCATGCTCGGCCATTAACCGCTCTAGTGTGAAGGATGAAGGGGTTAACCATCTTACCAAAGCGAAACTTGTGAAACTAAAAATAAATGTCATTACACTTGCTGCCGCAATATTTGGTGATAATAACGGCAGCCAAAGATTTTTCATCCGTGAAAATATATTATTTCCTCCAGGTAGTAATTTAATACTCTCCTCAATATTCGGGTTGAGATTTGATAATGGCGGTTCAAGGAAGCGTATTGTGAGGGCGAGATTGAACCAAATGTGCGCAGCAATTAATGCAATGAAATGCCCAGGGTTTTCCCATCCGGTTGCATCAGAAATTTTGCCAATAATTCCGCTTTGTTGTCGCAAATCAATGCCAAGTGGATACAAAGGCCCATCGGTTCCAATCAATGCTAAAAAACCAACTGCTGCAATGATTGAAGGCATTACGAAGGGCATCGTGAAGATGGCCCTAAGGTAAATGCGGCCCGGCCAATTATCTCGTGCAAGCGTCCAAGCAATCGGGATTCCAAGTAGAATTGTGAGAATTGTAGAAATACTGGCTTCAATAAAGGTAAAGGTAATTGCTCCTATACCTGAGGGCCTAGAATCAATTTGCCAAATGGCGGCGAAAGGGCTCAACTCTGCAACGGTAATTAATCTCGTAAAGCCGAGATAAAGTGGAAAAAAAACTAGAAATGAAAATAGTAATGTGGGTGCCACATGGAGCAATAGGGCTCCTTTTCGCATAAATCCCACCTCTTTCAAATTGCAGCATCCCAGTTGTTAAGCCACTCATCGATATGTGCTTCAATATTTTCAGAACTAATTTGTGTATCAATAGGGCTCACTGAATGATGACGGTATCCATTTTCTTCAGGTAGATCATACCCATCCAATACACTGTACATGAAATTTTGAGTGGGCATTTGTGAATTTACCTCAGGGGAGATTAAATATTCAATAAATGACTTTGCCTGACTAATATCTTCTGCACCATTGGGTATAGCGGCGTATTCAATTTGCAGAAAAGAAGCGCCAGCTAGGTTCAATGCAGCAGATTGAGTCCAATTTTCCCCATACCATGCTTCAACGCCGGGGCTATGGCAATACGAAACCACGGCCTGAGCATCACCGATATAGCCGTCCATCCATGGGCCATAACCGCCTGAATAATGAGTTTCATATGCTTCAGTCCAACCACTACTTACGATTACGTCATTTGCAGACATTGCCGCCCACCAATCAGTATAGTCTGTATTCTCATCAGTATCTTCTGCAAAGTATTGTGTTGTTGCAATTAGGAAACTTCTGCCTGGGCTTGAAGTGCGTGGATTTTGAACTGCAACCTTTCCCTTCCACTCAGTTTCAGTAAAATTCCAAAGACTCATAGGGACAGTAACATTTTCTCCATCTACATAGGAGGTGTCATAATTAATGCAAATACTCCCCATGTCATAAGGAACTGCGTATGAACCATCATGTGAGGAAAGCGCCTTCAGCGAAATATTTTCAACATTTACATCATTTGCTTGAAACAAAGAAAAGGCCAAAGCATCGCCTAAGAAAGAATTGTCAATGCCGATAATTAAATCGTATTGAGGTCTATCCTTGTTTAGAATTGCTGTTTCCAAAACACCACCTGCATCATTTGCTCTAATGAACTCCACAGAAATACCAGTTTGGTTTGTAAAAGCACTAATCATTTCATCAGAGAGTGCCATAATGTCATATGTGAGAATCCGAAGTGTATCGTCTCCACTGTTTTTTTCAATTCGATGCATTTCGGATTTCCACGGGCCCTCAATACAACCTGAGAGAGGTGTTGATAGCATGCACAAAATTAGAAATACTGCAGAACAAATCTTCCTCACAGACCCACCGCCTTTAAGGCAGAAATAAATTTGTGAGTATTATCCACTAATTCAAGAGGATTATTGGCCAATAGGTACATTGTTGGTTCCCATCCATATCCGCCAGTATCAAGAAGCAAGTCACAAAATTCGGGAGTGCTAGATATCTCACCCCGCGGTGCTTCAACAAAGGTCCAGTTTAACTGCGAACAAGCACTGCGAATGGAACTGGTATCAACTCCCTCTCCCTTGCTAGTCAGGGGCGGGCGTAAATTTAGGATTGAGCCCTTATCGCGGTCAATTTCCCTCGCTCGAAGTAATACTCCTGCTAAATGATCACTAGATCCAAAAGAAGCAGCCTCAATTGGCTTAAGTTTGCCATCGATGAAAACAAACCGGCCTGGGAATGCGCAAACATCGTTTTTCCCATCTGGGTTTTCTGTGCAGGCGGCAATATTCATCCCCACCTCTGGCAAATATGGCTGAATAGTTTCGGCCATTATTCTGCTACTCGCCCAGTCCAATCTTCTTAATAGAGCAGTTCTCATTTGCCCCTTATCAAGGTCTGTGCCAGTTAATGTTGAATCAAAGCGAATAATTTGGTTTCCACTCAGTTGAAATTCTGTGACAAACCGTTGCCTAACCACTTTAGTTTTTGGACCCAACTGAATCAATGCTTGCGCAAGTTCATTAGCCCACCCGTCAATTACTGCCTCGTCGGCACTTCCTGGAAGTGAAGGCAATTGCCTTGATACTAGACGCGAGATTGTACTTTGTGTTGTGCCCAATATTTTTGCAGTTTCAGATTGTGACCAATCAGTTGCAAGCAATTTTTTTGCAACCAACATTTGCAATCGTGTCATCCAGTCTGTACCGCCATCTCCTAGCATGAAAGGCCCTGTGAGCGGTAGTTATTCAACTTGCCTCTCCTTTGATGCAAAATGCATGGGTAGTGCGACACCCAACTCTATTCGGTAATTACCGAAGTTCTTCAATTGACCAATCAGCACGTTATTGATGGGGAAGTTTGTTGAACCATCTCCTCTCCCCGCATCTATGACTGATGAAGACGAGGTGGAGTTTTTTCTCAATTCCGTCTTTGCTCGCGTCAAATCATGGCTCAAAGAGGCAGATGGCTCAGAGGTTCATCTTGACCAAACTCCTTCTGACATTCGCCGTCAAGTTCGCCTAAGCCTACCTTTAGAAGGTGAAGGATTAGAGGGCGCATTGGAAGGTATTGATGATTTTCTTCGCCATAGTGTTAGGACTCATCACCCTAATTTCATGAATCCACTATGGGGCGGTTTCTCAGCATCGGCATTTGCAGGAGAAGTAATTTCTGCCGTGGCACAATCGTCAATGTACACCTTTCAACTCGCCCCTATTGCAACTTTGATAGAGCAAGAAATAATTTCCAGAATGTCTGAAATTATTGGCTTTAGTGATGGAAATGGGGTTTTGACAACAGGAGGATCAAATGGTAATATGCTTGGGTTGCTATGTGCTCGCCATTCGCATTATCCTATTGGAATGAAAACAGGTGTCGATGGTAGAAATTTGGTAATGTATGTTTCCGCTGAATCTCACTATTCCGTATTAATGGCTGCAAATGTGCTTGGAATTGGCCATGATAATGTGGTCAAAGTATCCACAGATGAGGATGGGCGGATGAATTGTAGCCGTCTTGAGGAAGAAATCGAGATTACCTTGGCTGAAGGAAAAACTCCCCTTTGCATTATTGCGACATCAGGAACAACAGTTAGAGGTGCATTTGACCCTATTGCAAAAATCGCAGAAATAGCGAATCGGAATGGAATTTGGCTTCATGTAGATGCTGCATGGGGGGGTGCCTGCCTTTTTTCAAATACTCATGCAGAATTGATGAGAGGTGTTGAATTGGCCGACTCAATCTGTTGGGATGCACATAAAATGATGGGTGTGCCACTTATCTGCTCCGCATTCATTATCAAGAACCCACGGATTCTGCGACAAACTTGTAATCACACTAGGGCTGCTCATTACTTATTTCACCCCAATAATGAGGATTTAGATGTTGGGCACATGTCATTGCAATGTGGAAGAAGAATTGATGCGCTTAAATTGTGGTTGGCATGGAAGGAAAAGGGTGATGCAGGTTGGGCCAAATTAGTAGATGGTTATGTGGAATTAGCAGCATATCTTGAGAAACGAGTAGTACATGAGCCAAGCCTTGAATTGATGTCAACCCGCACTTGGACAAATGTTTGCTTCCGCTATAATCCTAGTTCAAGCGAGGGAAATTCGGAGATTGATTTTAATCTCCTCAATAGTAAGTTGCGAGATGAATTGAGTGCAACAAAGCAGTTTTTAATCAGCCGCTCAAATATTGCCGAGGACGTTGTATTGCGCCCAGTTATTGCTAATCCCGGAGTCACTAGAGAAGTATTAGACAAATTAGTTTCTGAAATTGTTCGAATTGGAAACGAGTTAATCGCCGCCGATTGATCTCATTCGGCTTACTTTCTATCCGGTAATTCTTTAAGGGCAGTAGAAAGGGATAGAAGATAGAGCCTTCGGCAAGAGGTTGAGTGAGATGAGTAGGCGAGTGAATATTCTCCTGCAAAAGGACAAGGTTGACTTTGTTCTTTTTACAACAAGCACCTGTCCATTTTGCCACAAGGCAAAGAATTTATTGAGTCAGTCAAATCATACTTGGAAGTCTCATGATGTTCGAAAAAATCAGAAACTCCAGATGGAGGTAATTCAAATGACTGGACAAAGAACGGTTCCAGCGGTATTTGACACAAGAGGTGAAACTCCACAATTTATTGGTGGCTTTGATGACCTTCATGAATTTCTAAGGATAGAGTTTGGCGGTGGTAAGAAGAAAGGCTTCCTTGCTCGCTTCTTCGGCTTTTGAATTTGCTAATGTTTCATCCCGAATCTGCCGTTGCTCACACTTGCACTATTCTCAATTGTGCAAGAAAAATGGGAACTTTACAGTAATACAACATTGTGATTGGCAAAATAGTTTGCTAGCATCACTCATCAGGTTGTAAGAATCCATATCTCCAATCCTGCGGTGTATCTAAAGTCCTCTTGACTGAACGTGGTGAAATCCACCTTAGGAGGTTGAGTGGGCTTCCTGCTTTATCATTTGTACCCGAGGCTCTTGCCCCTCCAAAAGGCTGTTGTGCAACTACTGCACCTGTTGGTTTATCGTTAATGTAAAAATTACCCGCAGCAAAGCGCAGTGCATCAAAGGCAGTTTGGATATTTTCCTCTGAACTTGAGAATATTGATCCGGTAAGTGCATACGGTGAAGATTCATCACACAGTTTCAATGTCGCATCAAAGTCTTCATCTTGGTATATGTAAATTGACAATACTGGGCCAAATATTTCCTCACACATACTCTCATATTTCGCATCGGTAGTGACAATTGTTGTAGGCTCAATAAACCATCCCTTGGAACCATCATACCCTCCGCCAGTAATGATTTCACAACTCGGTGATTTTTGTGCTCTGTCTATGTATCCAGTAATATTGGTAAATGATTTTTCATCAATTACTGCAGTCATGAAGTTTGTGAAGTCGCGAGGGTTACCCATGGTTATTTTCCCTACTTCTGCTACATAGTCGCCCCTTATTGCGCTCCAAACACTTGTTGGAATATATGCTCTACTTGCCGCACTACACTTTTGTCCTTGATATTCAAATGCTCCTCTAAGTAATGCCACTAGTAATCCTTGGCGGTCACAATCAGGGTGGGCCACGATGAAATCTTTACCTCCAGTTTCACCAACTATTCGAGGATATGACCTTATCTTCGGCAATGCCGAGGCAACATCAGACCATATTCCTTGGAATACTTTGGTGGAGCCTGTGAAGTGTATTCCGGCAAAGTCTGGGTCAGCCATAACAATACTTGAGACCATAGATGCCTTGCCTGGAATGAAGTTGATGACTCCAGCAGGCAGTCCGGCTTCAATTAATAATTCCATTAACTTCCAATTAGAAAAAATACTATTGCGGCTTGGTTTCCAAATAGCGGTATTACCAAGCAATGCTGGAGCAGTTGGTAAATTGGCTGCAATACTGGTGAAATTGAAAGGTGTGACTGCAAAAACAAATCCCTCTAATGGTCTAATCTCAGTAGAATTCTCAACGCCAGTCGGACTCACTAATGGCTGATATTCATCATGGAAGTTGCGAGAGTAATATGCATTAAAACGCCAAAAGTCAATTAACTCGCATGCCGCATCAATTTCTGCTTGAAATGCGGTTTTACTTTGGTTGAGCATAGTTGCTGCATTCAGTACTTTTCTCCATTCTCCTGCTAATAAATCGGCCGCCTTTTCAAAAATCGCTGCTCTTGCTTCTAATCCAATGTTAATCCACTCTTCTTGTGCTGCAACTGCACTAGCGCAGGCAGCTTTAACTTCGGCCTCTCCAGCCAAATGTACATTTGCTAATACATGACTATGATTATGTGGCATTACTTGAACAACAGTATTTCCAGTGAATATTTTCTCTCCATTGATAAAACAGGGAATCTCTATTACTTCTGCAGATTGGCGGTCCATTTCATCTTGAAGTTCCCTTCGTTCAATACTTCCTGGCAAAAATCCGAGGATGGGCTCATTCACAGGGTGGCTCATGGCACACGGGCGCGGTTCGGACTCCTTGATGATTACCATTGGATAATGTTTCAATGCGATTGCTCAATTGTTCAATTGCCGCAAAATAAAACCTCTAGCCTAGAAGTGAAGATTTTTTCAAGATTCTAATAAGAGGTTTGAAAGACTGAACACACACGCCAAAGACGGGTTCAAACATGAGTGGCGAGGCAGTAAGAACGGCACTCTTCGAAGATCATGTTGCATTTGGAGCAAATATCGTTGATTTTCACGGTTTTGAATTACCAATTTGGTATAGTAGTATTACTGAAGAGCACATTGCTTGCCGCACCGGCGCAGGCCTTTTTGATGTATCACACATGGGTTTTTTTCGTTTTTCAGGAAGTGGGTTATTGCCTTGGCTCGAATCTCTTGCCACGCAGAAAGTCACCGCAATTAGTAATGGGAGATGTGCATATACAAATTTCCTTGATACAAATGGGCATATTATTGATGACATGATTTTTGCTGTAACCGATGATGCCGAAATAGAACTAACAGGGTTTAACGAGTGGACTGAAACTTCGGAGCCAGTCATATTAGGAGTTCCAAACGCAAGCATGGTTGATGTCATGTGGGATCATTTTCATGAATACTTGCCATCAGATGGCTCTGTAAAAATGGAAAATTTGTCTGCTTCAACAAGTATTCTCGCACTGCAAGGACCAAATGCTCCGGCAATATTGGCTGATATTCTCGGGCAGGACAATGTTATTGGCCGCTTTAGGGGTCAAGCCATTCGTGAGAATGATCTTGGAATTACGGGGTGGATTCAAGGGACAGGATATACTGGTGAATCTGGTGCAGAAATATTCATTCCAAATGATCAAGCCTCTGTGCTTTGGCAGGCAATTATTAACTGTGATCCATCTCATGGACTAGTTCCTGTTGGTCTTGGAGCCAGAGATACTCTACGTTTGGAAAAGGGATATTTACTTTCAGGGCAAGACTTTCTGTGGCCCAAACTCGGCTCTGCTGAAGGAGACCTACCAAGTGATTTTTTAGCAAGAAATACCTGGGAAACAAATGTTCCCTTTGGCCTCAACTTGGAGCATGATTTCATGGGTAAGTCGGCAGTACTCTTGAGCAAGGAAAATAATTCATCACGATGGTGGGGGATAAAGTATATTGCAAAAGGTCCATTGCCTCGCCCAGGCAAGGCAGTAGCACGATATTGTCAAGATGTTGATGCTTCAAATTGTCAAGTAATTGGCTATGTCACTTCTGGTGGCCCTTCTCCGAGTTTAGGCAGAGTTGGCATCGGCATGGCATATCTTGAAGACGTGTCCGAAGGTGACAAAGTATTGGTTGTTGCAAGTCCGCGAAAATTAGTTGAGGCAGTTGTCATTTCGCCACCATTTGTATAATGTTTAGATTCACCCCTTAGGGGTGGATTGATGAATGAGCCCTCTCACCGCAAATTATGTCCGACCGCCCAAGGCTGCTGGCCATATCATTGGTTATTTTGTTCGTACTCTCGACTTCCTCAATGATGGGCTTGCAATTTGTTGATCAAACTCCCTCCATTTCGGGTGAATCGGACACAGAAGATATTCAATACCGTAATGGTCGCTCAGACCTTAATCTTAATCCTGCTCAAGAAGCAGCATTTTCTGCAACAGGTCTTGGCAGGAGTAGCATAACTGCTTGGGCTGCGTCTGGCGGTTCTGAGGGAGATGACACAATTTACGAAATGGCATTTGACAGTCAAGGTAATGTGCTATTATGTGGTTCAATATTTGTTGATTCGTTATTTGGAACAATACAAGTTTATTCTGAAGGTTTGGGTGATATATTGGTCGCAAAAATGGATTCAAATGGCACCTGGCTTTGGGCGGCGACTGCAGGTACTGCAACTGCATGGGACGAATGCCGAGGTCTATATGTTGACAAAAATGATGATGTATATGCCAGTGGTTATATCCTCGGAACAGTTGCTTTTGGCCCAAATTATACCCTTGAGCCTCAGGCCTATGATGGATATGTTGCACGTTTAAACGGCAGTACTGGTGTTTGGGAATGGGCGATGCGTTATGGCGGATTTGATGTTGATGTAGGTTGGGATTTATTGGTTGATGATAATTTGGATATTTATGTCACTGGTTATTTCCAAAACACTACAGAATTTGGTTCAACAGTTCTTGGTGGTGGTACGCAGCCGAGTGAAGACCCAAGGCTTTTTGTTGCAAAATATAACACTTCTGTTGAGATGTGGAATTGGGCAAAAACTTCCACAGGGAACGGTTTAGCGTCATCATTCCAAATGGCTTTTGACCAAAATGGTGATATCTATGTGGTCGGTTACAATACAGGGTCTGAGTCATGGAATGGCAATTTTACTTCCACTGCACAAGGAACTTGGGCTGGTGTACTATTGAAATATGATACAGATGGAAATTTGATTTGGGGTAGAAGTGTTGGTTCACCATCTTGTCCCTTTGGAATTAGTTCATGTGGGGTATATTTCAATAATATTGTTGTAGATTCACAAAACCGCGTGGTACTCGGTGGTAATTTCCTTTATCATGCAGAACTAAATGGTCAAATGTATTACGGCTCGGGCAACTGGGATATCCTAATTGTGCGATATCTTTCAGATGGTACTTTTGATTGGTCTGCACGAGCAGGTGGTGCTAATGATGACAGAATTCAAGCGCTTACCGTAAATCCAAATGATGAAGTAATCGTTGGTGGTTATTACCTTGGTTGGATTAAATCTACGCCAAACAAGTGGAATGTTTCTAGTGGCAGTGGCACCTATTACGAAGCCTTCGTCGCCAATTTGGACTCGAATGGAAATTGGGCATGGGCTGCTTCCTTTGGCGGCGGAGCAAATGATTCAACAGAGGCTCTCCTTGCTTTCTCCGATGGAAGTTTGCTGGCAGGAGGTTATTTCTCAGGCTCATATACCTTTGGAAATCAACAACATTACGCCACAGATGAGGACGTTTTTGTCTGGCGTTTCCAATGGGATTCTGATGATGATGGAGTTCACGATTATACTGATAATTGTGATTTCACACAAAATGCAAATCAATCTGATTTTGATAATGATACAATGGGTGATGCTTGTGAAACTGATGATGACAATGATTTACTTCACGATGTTCTTGATGATTGCCAATATGGTGATATTGGTTGGGATAGCACCAACCTAACATTGGACCACGATGAAGATGGTTGCCGCGATGCCGGTGAAGATACAGATGATGACAATGATGGCATATTAGATATTGATGACCTTTGCACACCTGGTGAATTGGATTGGATTTCAAGCAATCTTACCGATCAAGATGGCGATGGTTGTCAGGATAATAGTGAGGACTTTGATGATGATGCAGATGGAATCGAAGACCTAGTTGATAATTGTGCAATCGTGTACAATCCCTTGCAGGAGAATTATGATTCCGATATTTTTGGTGATATTTGTGATCTTGATGATGATGATGACCAAGTTAATGATGTTGACGACAATTGTCCAATGAATGAAACAAATTGGACAAGTAATGGTGCAACCGATAATGATGCCGATGGTTGTCAAGATAGTAGTGAAGACTTGGATGATGATAATGATGGTATGTTAGATCTTGATGGTGATGATTGTCCAAGTGGAAATATTGGCTGGTTAGTTTCTGAAGAAACTGATTTAGATTGGGATGGATGTCAAAATGATAGTGAAGATATTGATAACGATAATGATGGCTTGATTAATTCCGAAGACGATTGCAATATGGGCTTCACAAATTGGACCCGAGATTCAAATACTGACCAAGATGGAGATGGCTGTAATGATGATATTGAGGATTTGGATGATGATAACGATAATTTTCCCGATGTTGAGGACGACTGCCCCAATGTAGCAGGAAGTTCATATCTCGGTGGAGCCAAGGGTTGTTCTGATGATGATGAAGACGGATGGGGAGATACCTCCGATGCTTTCCCCTTCGATGGAACCCAATGGGATGATGGAGATGAAGATGGTTATGGGGACAATCCATTTGGTTCATATCCCGATTCATGCCCACTTATTGGGGGAAACTCATCCGCAGACCGCTATGGTTGCCTCGATAGTGATGGAGATAGTTACTCTGACCCAGATGTTAATTGGGGGGTATTTGACGGCGCTGATGCATTACCTTTCGTTTACGACCAACAAGTTGATGCCGATGGCGATGGATTTGGTGATAAATATCTTAATAATGCTGGTAATCTAGCAGAAATGGCTGACTTTTGTGAATTTGTAACTGGGACCTCAACAATTGATCGTCAAGGTTGTTTGGATAGCGATGGAGATGGATATTCAGACCCTGATAATTTCTGGGTGTATGAAGATGGTGCAGACCACCCTTCATATGTTTTTGACCCAACGCAGTGGGCTGACACAGATGGTGATGGCTACGGAGATAATTGGGCAGACCCAACTTGGAATGAAACTCGCAATGAAAGTGGAATTGGACAATGGATAGAGGGTGCAACAAAACCAGATTTATGTCCGACTCTTGAAAATTCCTATGCAGATACTGATGGTTGCCCCTTAGGTGGTATTCCAGTTATTGATGATGGTTCGGATAGTGAAAATTCTTCTGTTGAAGATGAAAAGGATAGTAGCACTCCTGTATTAGTATACGCAGCAATTGGAGGTGGCCTACTGGTCGTCGGTCTTGGAGTAGTTGTGATGATGTTGCTTAAGCCAAAAGCAAAAGAAGTACGTCGGTCAACAAAGTCAAATCCTGATTCAACTGGTGGGCCTGCAAAGGCGGCTACTGGTGGAGACATTGGAGCGAAATCCTATGATACTTATCTCGATGAATCCTTTTCTGGAGATGCAGAAGAAATTGAAGGAACGGAGATATTATCTGAGCAATCAGATTTGGTTGAATCAGCAATGGAACCCCAAACAGTTGATTCATGGGAAAAGTTACCTTCGGGTGGCGAATATTTGGACCCAGATGACTCGGGCACTATTTGGTATCTTGATACAGGGGGAGTTCATTGGTTCCAAAATGCAGATGAATCTTGGACTCAATATTTCAATGAGTGATAAATCCGGGTTGAAGATTCACTAAGCGGATTGCGCCTTGGTAAAGGGCCACTATTTTCGCAGAATTGGGGCCGGGTGTCAATATGGATTATCCACTGCATAAGCAACTGCTTCAGTCATTATTTCTTCAAGGCCTACTTGGGGACTCCATTCTAAGCGGCACATGATTTCTCGAGGATCAACAGGACCCCATAGTTCATCAACTTCTTTGGCGAATAATTGCAAATCAGCCCCATTTTGTTGTGCGATTGACTGAGCAAGTTGGGCAATATTTGCTCCACAACCTATTCCAATTGCATGGGCTTCACGAGTGGGTGGTGGATTTTTTGCAACTTCAATAATGACACTTATCAAATCAGAAATATGAATCAAGTCCTTGATGTCTTCGCCGCTTCCTTGCACTGCAATCCAACCTGTCATTGCTTGGCGAGCAAATTCATGCAAAAACCCTCTTCCTTGCCCCCCTCCAGGAGGTGTGCCATGCAGGTTACTTACTCGAAGAACTGAGACCGGATGTGAATCCTTAGCATGCTCAAGGCACCTCTCTTCTGTCCATAATTGTCCTTCTGCGGCAGCATCTCTTGGCGCAAGGGTTGAATCTCCAGTGAATGGATCAAATAAATTGTCTGCGTGAACTCGTAAAGAGCCTATCAATATCAAATGTAGTCCCTGATGGCGATTCTTTGCATTTGCAATCTTCAGTGCTCGGCTGCGCATTATTGCGACAACTTCAGGGTCATTCCGGTCCATTTCGGCCTTGGGTGCATGGCCATTAAGATGAACGAGACAACCGCAACCAGCCAAGGCTGCGTCCAACATTTTCTCATTTTCGAAAACATCGTCATCAATGACTACAGCATCACTGCCAAGAGCATCAATAAGATAGGTGCTGATGAATCCATCATCACCCGAAATGCCGACTCTCATCTCCTTCCCCATTATTGGTCTGTAAGTTCAACTAAATATATTATTGTATTAAATAAGTAGTTGGCAAAGAGTCAGTAAATTCTGAATTTACAGAATAACAATTCTCCTCAAGGCAGCACAAATTCAGTGGATTCACCGCCGCAGCAAGCCGATTAATGGCGTTCTTCTGATAATTATCACTATTCCAATTAACTGCAATTTCCGAATAACCCTCAATCAATAGCAAATCTTCCATCAAACAGCCGGGATTACAAAATTAAGTTCGTCCGCAATTTATTCATTGATGTTGAATTCTACATTTCACTCAAAACAATTACTTCAGCATCATGGCCTTGTGTGTAGCACAATGACTACCTTGAGTCTCTTAAACCAAGGTGAGTCGTTTGAAACCAGCATTGCCACTTCACAATAATTGCCTGTGAGTGGCTTAGCACCCCAATCCTTTCACAAGATTTGTGCTTTTGAATAACAAATGTTCATGAGCAGTCAGCATCCGGTTGCACCTGTTCGGTGCGAGCACCGGGTGGTGAGGCCATGACTGACCAATTACCAAATCTTGGTCGCGAAGCAGAAATGCTTGGCGAAATGAACCTGAATTCCATAGATGAGTTATTTGCAGATGTCCCTCCCGAGGTGAGATACAACGGAGAATTGCCTCTGCCTGAACCACAATCTGAAGAGGAATTATTGCGCGATGCGAAGCGATTGCTCGGCGCTAATCGACCACTCTCGGAATCCATTTCATTTCTTGGTGCAGGGCTATATCGAAATTATGTTCCTGCATTAGTTGGTCAATTGATTCGACGAGGTGAATTTCTTACCGCTTATACTCCATACCAACCCGAAGTATCTCAGGGAATGTTACAGGCAATGTGGGAATTCCAAACATTATCTTCTGAATTATGTGGTATGCCAGTTGCCAATATATCTCTGTATGACGGTTCAACTGCTGCTGCTGAAGCCCTAACCTGTGCAGTTAGAGTACACAATCGAAAGGCAACTCAAAAAGATGTAGTCTATGTTTCAGAATTAATATCTCCCGCAAAAAGAAGTGTTATTTTCAACTACACTCAAGGGGGAGGGATAGAAGTTAGAACTCTCAAACATACCAGTGATGGTTTACTTGATTTGTCTTCCTTAATTATAGCCGAGGGTGCTTGTGGAGTATATGTAGAACAACCTAATCCACTTGGATTATTGGATGGTGGGCTTACTCAAATCAAGCAAATAATTGGAGAAAATACCGCCCTAATTGTAGGAGTTCAGCCGACCAGTTTAGGAGTCGTTGAGGCCCCTGGAAACTATGGTGCAGATATTGTAGTTGGCGAAGGGCAAGTCTTTGGAACTCCTATGACTGCTGGTGGGCCACTGTATGGGATTTTTACATGTACTGAGAAGTATTTGCGACAAATGCCTGGGCGCATCGTAGGTCGTACAATTGACAACAAAGGAGCCGAGGCATTCTGTTTGACTCTCTCGACTCGAGAACAACATATTCGCCGCCATCGGGCGACATCCAATATTTGTACAAATGAGACGCTAATTGCCCTAATGGGTGCGATGCACATGTCGCTATTAGGTCCAGAAGGACTCAATCGTTTGGCGTTGAGAAACATGGCTTCCTGTCAGTTGATAAAGCAGAAAATTGCTGAGTTGAGCTCTGTTGCAATTCCTCATATTCATGGCCATCATTACAATGAGTTTGTAGTTGAACTACCTGGGACTGCTGCTGATTGCTTGTCCTATCTAGATACTAAAGGGATAATCGGCGGATTTGATTTATCTCGTTGGTATCCTGAGCGAAAAAATTGGTTATTGGTAACTGCAACCGATCAAAATACTTCTGCTGAAGTAGAGTTATTAGTTGCTCATTTAGCTGCGTGGTCAAGTGCCAAAATACAGGGGTTGAGCGCATGAGCCACTTATTTGATTCACATGGAGCAGTTGGTTCAGGCTGGAGTCAACCGGAGCCACTTCTTCCAGAGTCAAGGATATCTTTGCCGGCAAATCTCATTCGTCGCAAAATGCCTCAATGGCCTCGTATATCAGAATCCGAAGTTGTTCGCCACTTCACTTGGCTGAGTACAAGAAATTTTGGCATAGATACTGGTTTTTATCCCCTCGGGTCTTGTACTATGAAACATAATCCAAGGGTAAATGAAACAATTGCCGATATTTCAGGAATTGCCGAAATCCATCCGATGCAACCTGAGCACCACATCCAAGGATTGTTGGCAATTTTCAGTGAAATGCAGAAAATGCTTTCAATATGTGCCGGCATGGACGAAGTTACTTTGCAACCTGTTGCTGGCGCCCAAGGTGAATTTGCCGCAATACGTTGTATTCAGGAATACCATCGCGCAAGAGGAGATGAAATACGAGACAAAGTCATTGTCCCTGATTCTGCTCACGGCACAAATCCTGCAAGTGCTGTAATGGCTGGATATCAAATTATTGAAGTACCAAGCGGCCCAGGTGGCTTTTTAGATTTGGAAGTGCTTCGTTCAGTTGTTGGTGATGATACGGCTGCAATGATGATTACTAATCCAAATACACTTGGAATTTTTGAGCCTGAAATTGCGGAGGCATCAGAAATTGTTCATGCCGCAGGAGGGCAAATGTACTATGATGGAGCAAATTTCAATGCAATTCTTGGTAAAACAAATCCAGGTTTGATGGGCTTTGATGCAGTTCATTACAACCTTCACAAGACTTTTGCCCAACCTCATGGAGGTGGAGGGCCGGGTTCTGGCCCAATTGGCGTCAAGTCTCATCTCGCTGAGTTCCTCCCTGGACCGATTGTAAAGCGAAGACCTTTGGTTGATGGTGATATTACTGAGGCATCAGACGAGTGGTGGTTCAGTTGGTATGAACCTAAGAATAGTATCGGCAAGGTGCATCAATGGCATGGTAATGCCGGTGCAGTTATTCGGTCTTGGGCTTATTATCGACGTTATGGGCGTACTTTGAAGCAGATGAGTGAGCATGCAGTCCTCAACTCCAATTACCTACGCCATCGCATCCATCAACTTGCAAGTGAAGCGGGAATTGGTTCAATGATAGTTGATGGTTCTTCAGCAAAATTTGTGAAACATGAGTTCACTCTTTCCCTCTCTCCTCTTAAGGAGGCAACAGGCATTAGTGCATTGGATATTGCAAAGGGTTTGTTAGATTATGGATATATGGCTCCGACAATATATTTTCCCCTAGTTGTGCCCGAATGTATGATGGTAGAACCAACCGAAACAGAATCAAAAGAAACACTTGATAAATTTGCTGAGAACTTTGTAAAAGTATTGCAAGAAAGCCCCGAGGTACTTCATGCCGCACCCATTACTACCCCAGTTGGACGCGTTGATGAGGTTCATGCTGCACGAAATCTTACACTGCGGCACCCAATGGAGTAAATATCCATTTAATACAATAATTCAAAGCCAAAAATGGTAAAGGTTGTTGTGCATTTCCTCACAAAGGTTCTGTGTGTCAAGTATAGTTATTAACCCATTTCCTGCAATAAAAATAATAATTTATGTTAAGAATCATGGGTGATTATCAAGGCTTTAGTCCGCCACGGCATATTATGGCCGGTGGTTCCAGTGTGGGAGGTAGGTCGCCCGGTCATTTTCTTAATGGCGAAGTGAATTGGTGGGTTCCTCCCGCAGGAAAACCATTTTCAAAAGAGCGCAGAGAAGAAGAACCGAATGATTACCTTGGCCGCAAGAAGCGCATTTTAGATGCAATTGCCGCGAGAGAAATGGCGGTGCCAGATGGATGTCAGCATTGGAGGAGACAACGCCTTCGTCCACTAGCAATCAGCATGCTTTTACCAACTTCATATTCACTTTTTTTCGTAGCCTTAGGTGGAATGTTGACAATATTTTCTTTTATTGGTACGACTCCTCCCCAATACGGTGTCTATTCGTGTTATTTTGCCGTAGCACTGCTATCAATTGTCTGGCTTCTTGTTCTTAACAAACGCATGGAAGGAGTTCATCCGAATGCATTTACCTTGCCGTTTGCAATTTTACTCGTCGCATCAATGTGTACCTCAGTAATAATTGCCCTTGCATCTACAGAGGCAAATCTTCTTTTCATTGCTCCAACCGCATCTGCCATATTGCTTTTCACATATTATTTGCTGTTTGTTATTGTGCTTGAAGGAGGGCCGATTCAAGGGGCCCGTTGGTTATTACCCATTGAAGGTAGCAAGAATAAATTGCTTTGGAAAAATGAAGTTATTCGTCGGACTTCATTATCAAGAGGGCCAGTCGTTACAGTAGAAGGAGTACTTTTCCATGGGCAAAAATTCATTTCACTTTCATATCAACCAAGATCTTTTTTACCGCGTAAAGACCCGTTTTATATTGATACTTCAGAGAATGTAAAGTCACATATTACTGCAATTATGCACAGTTATTTACCGATTTGTTGTGAGTGGCCCAAATGGGCTGAGCCAATAATTAGTACCGAAGAAGAGTAGTTGTTTACTTTCACTTTCACCTTACCCCCCATAGTAAATACTGTGGTGTCCTTAATACCCCAAATGGGATATGCAAGTCAAGAAAATGGTTCTACCAATGAGTCTCGAAGGTCTTATCCAAAAGTGGATATTTTGTCAACAATGGCGCTTACAAGTTGAATGGGTGCCGCCATATGTAATGTCGCACAGGAAATTACGCGTTTCAGATTTGCAATCAGTTGGTTTCCATGGGCGCAGGAGAATTCATCGCCTTTTCGCTCTAGATGGTGCACCAACTGGGCCATGGATGGGAAGGGCCATTGGCGCTTGTGCGAGAATGGGGCGTATTACACTAGCAACATCTCTTCTTGAAAGTTGGATCGAAGCATTAGAACCAGATGCTTGGACTGCTGCAAGAGGGCGGCGTATTCTTGAGGTAGAGGTCCAACGTTGTCGCAATGTAATGCATTGGCAGCGCGAATGGCCGCGCGGAGTATTGCATTTGGAAGACCAACCTTCTTGGATGATAATTCCAATGGTTCGCTACTTTAGGAATCTTAAAGTTAGATCCGATATTGAAGTTCTTAGTGGAGGGCATCGCCTTCTTCCTGAACGAATGCAATGGTCCTTTCCTGAATCATCAATCACTCCAAAAAAGGTTAGTATTATTGATTGTTCGGGAGAGTTTGAAGCCTCTACGGACTATAGAATTCTCTCGGCAGTTTGATGAACCTACCTCACTGGGCATTTATCATGCGAGTAACCATACTCATGGGCAGCGCGTCGGATATGCCGGTGGTAAACAAGTGTACTGCCATTCTAAAAAAGTTCAATATTGACTTTCAAGCAAGAGTTGCAAGTGCTCACCGCTCACCGGTTTTTGTTGAAGATATTGTTAAGCAGGCCGAGGCTGATGGATGTCAAGTATTCATCGCCTTTGCAGGTCTTGCAGCCGCACTCCCTGGTGCGGTTGCGGCATTGACGACAAAGCCAGTCATTGGAGTTCCAGTAGGAGGCAGAGTCCCTTTCGATAGTTTGCTTTCAATCGCACAACTTCCGCCTGGAGTCCCAGCAGCAACAGTAGGTGTTGACCGCGGCGACAATGGCGGCCAACTGGCGGCTCAAATTCTTGCCCTAAAAGATCCAATTCTCGCTCAAGCGTTACTAGATGACAAAATAGCACAGGTTGAACGCGTAATGAAGCAAGATGCAGATATTCAGGTGGATCTCTGATGTTCGATGTCAAGGAATTTGTGAATGATGCAGTTGAATCTTTGCGAGCCACAGTAGACCAAACTGCAATCATCGCTTGCAGTGGAGGTGTTGATAGCACAGTTGCTGCGGCAATCGCAAATATCGCCGTTGGTGACAAACTTCACTGCGTATATGTTGACACAGGTCTAATGCGCAAAAATGAAACCGCAGAAATCGAAGCCATGCTAAAGGAAATAGGTGTGAATCTCACGACCGTTTATGCTGCCGAGAGATTCTTTAAGGCTCTTGCCGGAGTCACTGAGCCCGAAAGAAAGCGCAAAATCATTGGCGAGATGTTTATCCGTGTGTTTGAGGAAGAGCAGGAAAAAGTCGGTGCGAAATTTTTGCTACAAGGCACAATCGCTCCCGATTGGATTGAGTCCGGTGGCGGCGTCCGCGATACAATAAAATCACATCATAATGTAGGTGGCCTGCCAGAAGACATGACTCTTGAAATCATTGAGCCCCTCCGTGATTTATACAAAGATGAAGTTCGTGAAGTCGGTGCTTATCTAAACATAGAATCCTCTTCACGCCAGCCATTCCCCGGTCCTGGCCTTGCAGTGAGGTGCCTTGGAGATTTAACTCCTGAACGAGTTGAAATTGTTCGTGAAGCATGTCACATCGTCGAGGAAGAATTAGAGGCCGCTGCGGCCGAAGGAAAAATGGAATTACCATGGCAATATTTCGCAGCCCTTCTCCCAGTTCGTTCAGTTGGAGTTCATGGTGATGTGAGAGCATATGGCGAGACAATCGTTGTGCGAGCAGTTGCAAGCCTTGATGGAATGAGTGCGAGGTATTCCCCAATTCCTCATGAAGTGTTACAGAAAATCAGCAATCGCATCACGAATAAGGTCAAAGGGGCAGTAAACCGAGTTGTTTATGATATTACTAATAAGCCACCAGGTACCATCGAATGGGAATAATTTAAGCAACTTCCAATTGCATTGTAATGCGTTGATATGTGCTAAAATAATCAGTGCAATAATATTCATTAAATAGGTACATTTCATAATTTTCTTCAACCATTGGATTTGAAAATTAGGGTGCTAGTGAGGGTGTATCCACACGCGTGAGGGGCATCATTGAAAGAGGACCGCCTTGAGGTCAATTCAATGCGGAAGGTGCTATTTGCGGTTTTTCTCGTTGCCACTTTGCTGGCTATGAGTGCCAGTGCGCCTTTTGCAAGCCCAAAATTAGAAAATAATTCACCCCAAACTCCTTTTGCTGATGAAGCCACACCGGCAAAGGCAACCCTCTCAAATACTCTCGCAACTCATTCAGACCCAATTGACCAAGCGCTTAAACATATTTTGCAGCAATCTCCACCCGAAACTTCGTTACAAGTAATGATTCAATTTACAACTGGTGCTACTGAAGAAAAGTGGGATTTTCTACGTCTTCGTGGAATTACTCCACTACACAATACACGGGTCGTGCCTTCGGTTTTTGCGGTTGGACCTGCATGGGCGATAGAGGAATTAGCAACTTGCCCCGAGGTTCTTTGGGTTGAATGGAATTCTCCAATTGAGCAATATATGAATCAAACCGTTGAAACTATTCTCGCCCGAAATGTGTGGAATCGCGAGGTTCTTTCCGAATCGGGAACAACAACTGCTGAAAGCACAAATTTGCGCGGCGATGGCGTTACAGTAGTAGTTTTAGATAGCGGTATTGATGCAACCCATCCCGATTTAGATTACAACCCTCAGAGCCCTGCTTCCCCCGATGTACCTGATCCTTCTGACAAGGTTATTTACAATGCTAAATTGGACCAGGGTAGTGGTTCATCAACTCCAAACTTTGCTTGGTTGCCATTGCAGAACACCGATACAACGAGTGGCCACGGCACTCATGTTGCAGGGACTGTTGCAGGGAATGGTGATGCAAGTGCAGGTGACAAATTAGGTGTTGCACCTAATGCTTGGCTAATTGGGTTATCAATGGGCGAAGCCGCTTTCACTATTGATGAATATTCAGGATTGGAATATGTCTATGAATTATCAGAACCAGGGTCTGAGACTCAAGATGCTTGGAATATTCGCGTTGTTAGCAACTCATGGGGTCCAGGTTTTCCTTTTGATTCAGCAGATAGCAACGATTTAACTGTGAAAATTATTGATAGGTTATCATGGGAAAATAATGTTGCAGTAATTTTTGCCAATGGGAATGATGGCGGTGACGGTTCTGAAGACAAATCAAATATTTTCGCCAAAGTTCCAAGTGCAATCGGAATTGCTGCAGCAAATAGAAATGGCGTCGGTATGTCAGATTTCAGCAGTAGAGGTATTGATTCTGATATTACGACTTGGCCAGATGTTGCAGCACCAGGCGTGGATATTTGGAGTGCCGCAGCCCGCGTAACAATGATCGGTGGAGCAATAGGTGCAGGCGATACCGCTTCAGGAGATTTAGATTACTACTATCTTGCAATATCGGGTACGAGTATGGCGACTCCACACGTTGCCGGTTTGGTTGCAATCATGTTCCAAGCCGCACCGAGTTTGCATATGAGTCAAGTTGACGAGGATCTTTCTGAAGAAGGTGATCCAGCACTATACGACCCGACTGGGACTGCACCTCCTGCTACCGCTTCGCGACAAATACATGAGGCGGAATTAATTCTCAAATTAACTGCGGACCGAATAGTAAGTGGGGAAAATTTGGCCGCACTTAATCAAACGGGACTAATGGGGTTGCCCTTTGATTATGCTCAAGGGTACGGAATGATAAATGCAGACAAAGCAGTTGCTACTGCCCTTGCTCTTCAGCAATTAAGAGATCCCAATGGTGATGGAGAAATTGACTACCCTGACATTACTGTTTGGGATGCAGTTAACCGTACAACACATATGTTGATTGAGGAGGAAATTGTTCGTAACGGAGATATGCTTGAGAGTGAATGGGATGGGGAGTTTGCAGTATTCAGTACTGGTGCTGACTTCCCCCCCGCGAGTGCCCATCGAAAAGAAATTTGGATTCCTGCAGGAACAACTAGAGTACGCGCTGATATGGATTATTCGCCTCTTCCAACTAGCATTTTGTGCCCAACGAGTGCAAATTTACGCCTCGCCCTCGATAAGGATGGAGATGGGAATTACGAGGAAAACGATATTGCTGGTGTTGAACTTACCTTTACAGGCGGAACTGAAGAGGGTGCATGGTGGGGTTTTGATGTTCAAGGAAATGCTGCTGGAACTTGCTTAACACCTAATCCTAGCACAAGTGGCCCTCGGTCACCTTATGCAGTTGATGTGATTGCTTGGCTAAAGCCAGGTGAGTATTCTTTGGATTTAAATCAATCAGAAGATTGGATTGTTTCGGGCATAGAAGGCCCATCAGTTCATCTTGACCGACTTTGGTACAAACATGTAAATGATGATGTGGTAGCAAATGAAGAAGAAGGAAGTGGACTTGCTGGCATGTTCAAGTGGATGCAAGAGAATTGGTGGGTGCCGACAATAATCGCATTGATTTTTGCAATGATGATAATTGTACTAAATGAGAACTCCCGAGAGATGATAAATAATTGGCGCAGTAAGGATGACTGCGATGAAGATGAGTTCTATGAGGATGTCCTAGAGGGAGAGGTTTTGGAAGCAGTGGTCTTGAATGAAATGCCTACATTGCCATCTTTCCCCAACCCCATTCAAAATGTTGCACCTTTGGTTCAACCATCATTGGATTTAGGAGAAGAAGTCTTTGAGGCAGAGGTCGTTGAGGCAGAAGTCGTTGAGGCAGAAGTCGTTATTGATCCGCTAGAAGTGGAATTTGTTGAGGCAGAAGTTGAAGATGATGAATTGGATGCCTTTTTGGATGATTTTTAGTGGAATTGAAAATGCTTTGGAAGATTATTGATTTGAGCGCCGCTTGCCGGGTTCGAACCGGCGACCTTGGGATTAACAGTCCCACGCTCCACCATCTAAGCTAAAGCGGCAACAAGCCGCCGAAATGACCCACCCTTATCACCTCATCGCCCAAATTGCAAGAAAACCATGAAGCATTTTTTGCTAGAATAAACACAAAAAGAGGTCAGAGTTGCAAAAATATTTCACCGTATTAGGTTGCTCCTTCGCGAAGAACTGTGAGTGCATTAGCCAATGGTATCTATGTGGCGTTCCAATTTCACTACCTTTTCACTGCTCAATGAAATGGAATTTTCAAGAAGCTTAGAATCCTCCGTGCTAAGATTTCCATTGTGATAAACACTAACCCAAGCCTGCCCAGGATGAAGTTCCATGCCAATTTCACAATGAAGGGCCAAGCCAACGCCGGCGTCAATATCATCTGATATCATAAAGCGGCCAGCACCCAAACGGCGAGTAATTTCAGCCATATTAAGGGCATTTAAATCAGCAACCCATCCTCCAACATCGGTAGTGAGTGTGGTAACTTGACTGGCCAGCGGAAGAACCTCACTTGGTCTTTCACACAACTGCTTCGCCACCACCTCATCAACCCCTTGGGCTACACACATTTGACGAAACTTATTCAACGCAGCGCCGCTTTTTAGCGCATTTCTTATCATTTCTTCACCTTCTGAGTCATCTATTGATACTCCGGCCATTTTCAAAAGGCTACCTCCCTGTAAGGCAATAATGTCTTCCGAATCAAGAGGTCCTTTTCCTTGCATTAATTCTACACTTTCAATAATTTCGAGGCTATTTCCAATCATTCTACCGATTGGGTGATCCATTCTAGTTAGTTGGGCTTTCGTACTTATTCCAAGCCCTATTGCCGTGTTGACCATTGCTTCTGCTAATAGTCGTGCATCCTCTTCGGTTTTCATGAATGCGGCACGTCCGCATTTAACATCAAGGACTAGTGATTTCGGGTTTTCTGCTGCTTTTTTTGAAATGATTGAAGCGCAGATTAACGGTATGCTATCTACTGTATCAGATACATCTCTTATTGCATATAGGATTCCATCAGCAGGAGCGATAGTAGCATTTTGTGCAGCAATACAACAGCCAATATTTGCTATTATTTTTTGCATATTTTTTGGGCTTTGTGAAGTATTGAACCCCGGGATTGCTTCCAGTTTATCAACAGTACCTCCTGTATGACCGAGCCCCCTCCCCGAAAGCATTGGCACTTTCAATCCACAGGCAGCAAGAGCAGGTGCAAGGGGAATTGACATTTTGTCGCCGACTCCACCAGTACTATGCTTATCAACGATAAGTGGATGTGAATCACCCCATTCAAAAACAATTCCCGATCTCATCATTGCACTGGTTAAGGTTGTGGTTTCATCATTGCTTATTCCATATTCGTGTACTGCCTTCAACCAAGCCTCAATTTGAGTTTGGTCTATTTTGTGTTTCGCAACTAAATCAATGAATTCCTCAATGTCCTCTGCAGACATTGGATTATTATCTTTGATTTGTTCAACCAATTTTGAGATGTCCATTATTACTCACCCATCAACAATAAAATTTCATTAGCCGAATGAGGAATAAGTGGAAGAATTGCACCATCAATCTCTTCCTGACAATTTTATCAAAAGGCGTAGGATTTCTATGTATAGCCAAATTAATGTAACAAGTAACCCAAATGCACCCCACCATTCCATTTTCTTTGGTGCTCCATTCTTAATTCCCTCATCAATGAAATTGAAATCAATAATGAAACTCAACGAGGCGATTACAATAACGACTAATGAGAAACCAATTCCAATGAGTCCCGAACTATGGATAAATGGTATTTGAGGTAATCCAGGTATTAGGTATAGAATAAATGAAATCATGTAGATGAGAACAATTGCTCCAGTTGCCGCAGCAATTCCCATGTGCAAGCCTTTTGAGTAAGGAATGATTTCCTTTTTGTAAAGGAATAGCATCATCGCAAAGATTCCCATTGTAAGACCCATTGCTTGAATTGCTGCTCCAGGGACAAACATCTCTGCCATAGCAGAAAAAGTTCCAACTACAAGTCCCTCAAAACCGGCATAAATGAACATCAGAGTTTTTGGATTTTCAGGGCGTTTAAACCAAAGAATCATTGCACTAACTAAGCCGCCAATTATTCCCACAAGCATCAGAATAAACATCATGCCTCCAGGATTACCACCAGCCTGCATGGCCTTGATTTCATTCCATGAAACTATCCAAGAAAGGCCAGCGAAGAAAATAACAACGGTAAGTAACATGGCTGTGTTGTTGATAACTCCCCCCATGCTCATGCGATCTTCTTGGAAGCCTTGTGAACCAAATTGTGAACTCTTCAAAAATGGATTACTTGAGCGAAACATACCTATCCCTAATGAAGCCCAGCGGGGGGGTCATTCTTCAACCTTGCTCAACTATTATTGTCGTACCATTCCTTCAATTGAGTAACAGTCCACCCTTGGTCCAAGTATGCTTGAACAACATCTTCAGTCCACCCAGAGAACAATGTCATGTCTATTTGGTTTTGCTCAGACAATACTGCATTTTGAGTTGTTTCAACAAATGGTACTTCTTTGGAGCCATCAAGAATTGGCCCTGTTGAAGCGTCGAGAGTTGGTATCGACCAAACATCATCGCCCACTCCAGCAAGTTCCTGCCCAGTATCGGCCATTCCACCAATGTCGTCCATTGCATCAAGTGAATTCTTTTGATTCATGAACATACCTCCAAGTGCACCAATTAATAGTATTGCTGCTAGAGCAATAATGATGAGTAATGGAGTTGAAAGGCTTTCTTCAGAATCAGCATTTGTTTCATCCTCTGCATTCTGCCTTAGTTGTTCATCCGAACATCCCTTTACGGTGACAGATGTGTTAAGTGGAGTTTGAGGACAGTCATCATCCGTATCTGGGACATTATCGCGGTCGGAGTCAAGAGGGCCGGTTTGCTCACAGCCATAATCATCCACTGCAACGCCCGAACTAGTTCCTGGGCATTGGTCATCAACATCTGCAACTCCATCATCATCGGCATCAGGAGGTATGAATACTACCTCCTCGTCAAAGTCTGAACCACATTGGTATTGCGTTCCATCATTAACTCCATCATCGTCGGCATCAGCACTCCTCATTGCCTTTCGCGCAAACTGTATTTTTACTTCTTCACTTACACCAGTTAGGCTTGTTGCCCAACTTAATTCAAGGTCATCTGAAATACAGTCTCCGTCAGTGTCATTTGTAAACGGGTTGCCATCATAAATGAATTCTTGAGAGTTGATTAATCCATCACCATCAGTGTCAAATCCTTCCTCGCCAATTGTGCTATCAAGTATTAGGGCATTGGTTCTGTTTAGCCCGACAGAGACTTCCCACCAGTCAGGCAATCCATCACCATCAGTATCGGTTCCCTCTGGCCAAATTAGATTGTTATCTTCATCTCTCGCTTGATTTTCAATATCTGTTCGGTCCCAATCTTCTAACCAACTTTGGCGATATACATCTGCAACTGCAGGGCTATCTATCATCAATCCCATTTCACGATTTCGCATGATTGAGTTCGCACCCCAATTTATTGAAGAGATTAAAACAGATTGCCCATCAATAATCATTCCTTTGTTGTGCAATTTGGTAATGTTATCACCTGACGACATAATGATTGCTGCGGTATCCCAACCGTTGGTATGATTCCACTGATGGTTGAATATGTCAACTGCTTCACGTATTTCATCATCATAATAGTAACCATTGATTATCATTCTAACACTGACTCCGCGCGCAGCCGCATCTTCAAGAGCGCCAATAATTGGACTTTCACCCCAACCCCAATACCAATCCATGTCAAGGTACTGAAGAGAAAGAAGTATCTCGGAGTTTGCACCTTCAATTGAATCTCTCAAACCCTCTACACAATCTTCTGGACATGTGAGTATTTTGCCACTAAATGAACCGCTTATTGCCGTACCTTCAATTGCTTGTACAGTGCCATCAGGCGCAGGTGTAACCCAGCCACCAGGAGTATCTGATGAGGGGATGAAATGACGAATGTGTAACCGTTCTGGGTTTTCATCCCATGCTAAACGATCAAGGAACATTTGAGCAAGGCTAGAACTATCTACTATGACTCCCCAATCGCGATTTCCAATATATCCATTAAGAGGTAAAGAGGAATGTTTCCAGTTTCCTGAACCAATCCAAATACTCGAATCATCCTTTACTGCAACCTTTGTGTGAATATATTCGTAGGGGCTATCTGGTTCGCTACTATCAAGTGATTCTCCAAGAATTAACACATTTACTCCCGCTGCAGCAAGGTCGCTTGCGTGACCCATATTTTGCGTGCGATCATCACTACCCCACCATCCCTCTGCTTCATTCAGAACAAGGGTAATATTAACACCCCTTCCTGCTGCTTGTCGAAGGGCAAACGCTATTTCATTACTGTGCAAATGATACATGTGAACATGAATACTGGTCGTTGCTGAGTCAATCCATGCTAACAAGTCGCCAAGTCCAATATCTGGGCCAATAAGAGGTGTGACCGAGCCAGTAGTAGAGAAGGAAGAAACAAGACAAAGGTGGCTACCACCCAACCTGCTCCACTTTTGCTCCCAATCAGCCGATGTATTTGTGTCAGGAGCATTCCCACAGCCATCTCCACGAAGATGAATCAAACCCTCCTCTGAAGCATTAGGCTGGCTCATTGAAGGCCCATCCCACCCCTCTATCGGCAATAATGCACCACCCCATGCAACTGCATCAATAACAGTCCCATCCGGTGAAACAAGTTGTAATGTCCCCCCCGCATCGGGTAGGTATACTGCAGAGGTCATTACATCAATTGCATTGACAGCATTAAAACCGCCATCACTCGTGAGGTGCTCAGCATCAGGTGTGAGTGCAATCGCCCCACCTGCTGGAATAACCATATTGGTGAATTCAGAATCATATGCAGTTCCGGTTGAAGAAGTCTTAGTTATTTTCCAGCCATTTAGGTTGGCTGCTGCGTCGCCGAAATTAGTCAACTCAAAGAATTCATTATTGCGTTCACTGAAATCGGTTTGGAAAGGCATTAGGCGGCTAAACAATACTTCAGTATCAAAATTATAATCATCAGGATTTGGGTTCTCCTCTCCGGGTGTAGGCCAAAGAGTTGGTTCCCAGTCACCTCCCTCGTCAGTGGGGCCAAGTGTTCTACAATCAGTAGTTACTGTCCACTCAATAGTTTGTATGAGGTTTCCGTAGCCATGCACACCGGGGTCCCGCATTTCAATTGTATCCCCATATCCCTTGGCGAACCAATTTGGTGCTTGGACTACTAAATATTCGCTTGGGGCAATTTCGGTAACATTTGCCGCAACTGATGAGCGATTCCAGATGGAATCGTGACGTACCACCATAGTTTCTCCATCAGAAGATGAGAAAGTCCAACGCGACATATTTATGATTCCTGTGCCATTATTGTATATTTCAATCCAATCATGATCGGGCGTAACCGAGCCATCATAACAATGAGGCAAAATTTCAGTCATGCCAATAGTTGTACCTCCGGTATATGGACCAAATACTGGATTTGCTGCCCCTGGTGTAGGCCAAAGTGCTTGTAACCAATTTCCATTAGTGGATTGAGGAGGAGGTGCATACAAACTTTCGCCTTCAGTAGGTTGTATTGTCCAAACAATTGAGTGTACGATTTCGCCCAATTCATTGCGCAAACTTAGGCTATCACCATTGGAATTACGGATGTAAAAACTGCTACTTCCATTCATCGCAATCAATGCAAAAGCACCTGATTCAAGGCTCAAATTGTCCATGTTTACAAGACGATCTACATTTAATTCAAACACCTTATTTCCGCCTGCGACTAATGCCCAATTGGTCAAGT
>JABIHC010000022.1 GCA_018649825.1 Methanobacteriota archaeon | reverse complement strand
GCACAGGGTAGGTGTTGCAATAATCCACCAGTCAAATACCATTCCATTTACTGCCCACCAATATCCCATTGTAAGTACACAGCCAATAATAAATCCATATTTCATAACTTGTTTTTGAGTTCCAATTCCAATTGGCCCACCACAAAGGAGAGCAAGAGGTCCGAAGAAATGAACAATTATTGCGATTTCAACCGCGACTATTTGAAAGGCCAAATCCCAACCGTTTGCAGCAAAAATGATGTGGAGAATAAAGTCAAGTGAAAAAGCAATCAACATGATTGTTAGCCCGCGCCAGGGGAGAGTTCTTGACCACCAGTTCACGGGCACTACGAGAAGATTTGGGCTATTGTATTATCGGAATTATTTCAGTCCATTATTATTTGATAAAAAAGCGCTCAAGAATCCGATGAATCCTTCTTCCGTAGGGCGGATATGCTAATTGGGTAGGATTGATTTTCCCCTTAGAAACCACTGATCTTTCATGGGAAAAACACAGAAAACCTTCCTTTCCATGATATGAGCCAATTCCCGATGCACCTACACCACCGAAAGGTAGGCTATTTACTGCAAACTGGATGACTGTGTCATTGAATACAACCCCTCCCGAATGAGTATTGTGTAAAATTTTCTTTCTTGAATCTCTAGAATTACCGAAGTAATAGAGCGCAAGTGGGCGTTCACCTGAATTAACAAATTCAATAACCTCTTGGATTTTACTATATGTCTTGATTGGCAATAGTGGGCCAAAAATTTCTTCTTTCATTATTTCCATTTCATCATTGACATTTAGAATTAGATGGGTCGGCATTCGGAAATTGTCACTTTTTTCCCTCTCGCCAGTATTACCGATTGCAACTACTTTTGCACCCTTGTCTTTTGCATCTTGGAGCATTTGTTCAAGTCTTGTGAATTGTGCTTCATTGATTATTGATGTGAGGTCACAACTTTCAATTCCCCCAGGATACATTTTTTCCCAACTTTTAGTATAATTGCTTACAAATTCCTCTTCCTTTCCTTTTGGTAAATACACATAATCCGGAGCGATACAAGTTTGTCCTGCATTTATTGATTTGCCAAAACAAATACGAGATGCAGCCTGAGAAATATTTGCTTCTGCGCCAATGATACACGGTGATTTTCCACCCATTTCAAGTGTGACCGGAGTTAAGTTTGAGGCAGCACTTTGCATTACTAATTTGCCTACTTGGGTAGAGCCGGTGAAGAATATGTGGTTGAATGGAAGACTTGTGAACTCGGAAGCAATTTCCGCATCACCTAATACTACTGCGACTTTGTCAACAGGAAAAGTCTCACCTAACAGACGGGAGAAAAGTTCTGAAGTAATAGGGGCATGTTCTGACGGTTTTAGCATCACCCGATTACCAGCCGCAAGCGCGTAAGCAATCGGTGAAAGTGAAAGGGTAAGTGGATAATTCCATGGGGAAACGACCCCGACTACCCCCAATGGTTGACTGAACACCTTACTTGTTGCAGGTAGGTATAGCAAACCTGAGGAGCGTCTGTCCGGTTTCATCCATTTTCGTAAGTTTCGCTTGATGTATTCGATTTTGTGTTTTACTTGCATTACCTCAAGTGTCATTGTTTCATCTATTGAGCGCCCCGAGAAATCCTGATTGATTGCTTCGGCAATTTCTTGACGATTATTTTTCAACAGAGAGAGAAGGTTTTTGAGATCATTTTTCCGTTCAGATAATGAAGGATATGAATGTTTACTAAAAGCAGTTTTCTGCCTTTCAAAAACCTCAAGCATTGGTGTTGATTGAGGAGGCATGATGATGGCACAGGGGTTTATGTTATCACGACTTTGCATAATCGCAAGTAAATGATAATAACGTAATTACGAATCTTTACTTTGTATTGCGTCCGGAAAAATTTGTCATTGAACGGTTTATTCCAAGGATATCCATTATTTTATCAAACATCCATACAGGTAAAATGCGGCAAACGAATGATGTGTAAACAAATAAAGGCATTATAACTCGTCTTCTATTTTTTGAAATTGCCTTTACTGCTCTTGAAGCAACTTTATGCGGTTTTAATACAGGTAGTAGAATAAATCGACTTCTAACCCCTTCAAACATTCCAGTATTTGCAAAAAATGGGCAAACTACGGTTGTTCTAACCTTGCTTTTCAGCGATCGTAACTCTGCTCGCAAAGATTCATCAAATCCAACCGCCGCATATTTTGAGGAACAATAGTCAACTAACTGGGCAGTTCCAACTAGGCCTCCTGCTGAAGCAATAGTTACAACATGACCACTATTTTTTTCAAGCATTACAGGGAGGAAGCAACGAGTAGTCCAAAATAAGGCGAGTGTGTTGACATCAAAAGTTGCTTCGATTTGCTGAGGTTTTAGGTCAAGAAAATTACTTCCCGATACTATCCCTGCATTGTTTATCAAAATATCAATCGCACTGCTTTCCAATACTTTTGCCGCCTTTGCCTCAATATCTTCTCGTTGTCGCAAATCACAAACCATACCAATTGCACTGCCTCCAAAGCCGGTGATTTCTTCCACAACCTTGGTCAAACCCTGTTCATCAATATCCCAAAGTACCATCTCCCCTCCTTTTTTAGCCATCATCAGGGCCATTAGCCTACCAAAACCACTCGCTGCCCCGGTAATCAAGATTCGACTG
>JABIHC010000119.1 GCA_018649825.1 Methanobacteriota archaeon | reverse complement strand
TTAGGCGACACCTTCAAACATAACCACCATAGGCAAAGAGTGCTGGAGTGCACCCCAGACCCGGAGGGTAACCTACATGGTAACCAATCTAAAGTCGGCAAAAGTAACCATGAAGGAGGTAAGGGCAAGTGGTGAAAAATTACTTGTTCGTGTTTCTAAGGACTTAAGTGATTTTAATAAACAATTGCGAATTTCCATCCATGAAAGAATTGACAATTTGGAAGAGGACCTACTCAAACTCGCAAAATTACGCGATACCATTTCGGCTGGATTAGCCGATACTCGGAGAGAATTAGAACGGGTTCATAAGCGCCTCAGTAAGGCGAAACCCGATTTGGAAAAAGCACGAGAGTCAGTCATTGAAATTGCAAGCAAACTCGGAGAATCCCGTGAACTTTATGAACAATTACGAAAGAGTATCGAAGAGTCATTAAACCAGCCTCCAACTGCATTTGAAATGGTTGATAATACATTACAACACTTGTATACTTCCGCATCAATTTGGGAAGGTGGAGCCCGGACCATTGAAGATGAACTCGCAAAAGTTGTTGATTGTAGCCTGCCAAATGAAATAAAGGAACTTGAAAATGATGTACTCAATAATGGATACTCAGTATTGCTTGCAGGAGAAAATCGCGAACAGGATAATATTGCAAAGTTTAACAATAAACTGACCGAATTGATGAATCCTGAGTCGGAAAATAAACCCTCTTCGGCATAAACAAGGTAGTCCGATGCTGACAAGTTGAAATTACTGGTAGTGGAGATTGCCGAGAGGCGAGAAAGTTTTTGCGCCACTTTCCACTCATTCTTCTTCATCTAGAGTAATGAAAGGGGGGCATGCAGGGCCATATCTAGGGTGATCTGGATTTTCAGTTACGGTGACATCCATGAGGTGCTCCCATTCTACCAACATTTTTCGAATCATCACAGTCGTTGCTTCATCCATCGGCGCAACTCTTTCAATGCTAACAGTTGAAGACCCATTTACTCCAACTAATTCAAGAACAACTTCAATTCTTGGTTTTCCACTGATGATGTCTCCATTAATGTCAACTAATTCATGTGATAATTGCTGCTCGGATTTGTCCAGCATTTCTTTGAGTATTGTTGCAACCTTCCGCTGAGAAATATTGACTCCGATGAAATCTTGGTGCTGAGGAGGAATACCTGCTACTAAAACCGATTCTAGTTGGAATGACCTATAGTTTCCTTCATCGAGGTATTCCAATAAGCATTGAATAGGGAACTTTGGTCTTGCCAGAATCATCGTATATCCTTGCCATGGAGGGGGGACGAATCTCTGCCTTGAGGCATCTCCTCTTTGCATACCTAATGTATGGCGCCGAGTGCGAATTGATGCAGCACTGTAATTGCTTCTCGTAGTAATAAATCCGTCAATATTTCCGTTTTCAATTTGTTCATTTAACCATTGCAGGCAAGAAATATACTCCTCGGGCAATTCGGAGCCAGTATCTTTGGCTATTTCCGTTGGAGTTTTTATCACAAGGTCGCTGCGTGCCCGCAATAATTGGCGCTTCAGTAAAGGTAACTCGGTGACAATAATTGCATTTTTCGGTACGTATTCTAATTTGTCATTTCCAACTAATACCATTGTTGGCTCGCGCCTTTCAAGCGCACCGATTACATTTAGGCCAGGTTGTGGATTCTCCATCAACCATTTTGCATCACAAGCAATGAGGTCACCTTCACCAACTACAATGTCTGCTGCTGCCCGATTTAGGTCGTCTACTTCAATCACTTTTACCGGTGGCTCTCGCTCACTCCATCTCAGAACATGTGGTCTGATACCATCGATGTTATCGGCGGGGACGAATAGGTCAAAAGTCTCCTTTTCAGTCATAAAACCGCCTCGGCGAGCAATACCCGCAACGCCAAGGCGTCAGCCACTCGTTGATATAGGCGACCCTTGTGGACAAGTTGAACGGAATGGATACCGAAGGCATGTTGAAAGAGAGTCTTGAGGCAGGTCGCCTTCTAGTCAATAATCACTTGCAGTCGCTGCTTGATGAGTCCCTAACTAACGGACATAATGAAGTCGTAGAATTAGCCGGCTCAGTATTGATGGCTGGTGGAAAAAGACTCCGCCCCGTACTTTCAATTCTCGCCTACCAACTCGCCGGTGGCGAGGATGAAGACAGAGTAATGTCGATGGCATTGGCATTTGAATTAATACATACTGCGACTCTTGTCCACGACGATATTAATGATAGTGCAAAACAAAGGAGAGGTGTGGCGACAATTCATGAAAAAGCAGGAGTTGCCAAAGCAATTATTGCTGGCGATTGGCTTTTCGTTCAGGGATTTGGGCTTGGAGGTAGTTATGATTCAAGGATTGTTTCAATAATGACTGAATGTTGTGCAGACATTGCCTCATCCGAGTTAAAACAACTCAATCACGTAAATAATTTAGCAACGACTCCAGAAGATTACTATTCAATCATTCGCGGCAAGACGGCAGGGCCGTTCGCAGCAGGTTGTGAAGCCGCAGCATACATTGCCGGAGCCAGTGAAGAAGAAACAGTAGCACTTAGGCGGTTCGGGATGGAATTAGGTGTGACTTTCCAGTTAGTCGATGATCTCCTCGATATTCTTGGGGATGAACGAATGGGGAAGCTGCGTGGGGCTGATGTGGTTGAAGGAAAAATGACACTCCCCTTAATCCATGCATTGACCTTATTGCATGGCAGTTCAAGAGAGCGTTTAGCCGAAATAATTGCAAATTTTTCCGATAATTTGTGGTCCGAATTAATCGATTTGTTGAATGAAGCCGGTAGTATTGAATATGTACGTACCCTAACTCAAACTCATCTTGAAAGGGGTTTGCAAGAGTTACAAATATTCCCAAAAAGCGATTTACGAACGATCATTGAATCTCTCGCTAAGTCGGTAATTGACCGACATATTTGAGCAAGTGCAACAGTATAGGGCTTTAGAGAATCAAAAGAGCCAAAATATTTTGCGACAGGTAATTGCCCTCCTAATGAATGGCCGAGTAAGCCAATTAAAGCCCAAATTGAGTAACCAATCAGGAGCCCTAAACATAAGGCTTCCAATGCCGAATGCGCGCTTTGAATTACGCATTACTTTACCCATTTGCCGCTTCCATTCTTCCTCATATTGTGATAGTGGAGTCCCGTTTTGCAGATTTGATGCGATTGCATTTGCCGCGATTCTACCTCCGATCATTGCGACTGTTATTCCGGCACCATTTGAAGGTAAAACCATTCCAGCAGCATCTCCAACCAATACATAATTTCCTTTGACAAAGCGCTTGATTGAGCCTGACATCGGTAAAGCACCTGCTCCACTAAAGGTTATTTGTCCGCTAAATCGTGAAGCAAATTCCTCTGTGCATTGGTTGAGGGTTCTTTTTTTGGCATATTTTTTCTGGATTCCCACTCCCACATTTGCTCCCTCTTTTTTTGGGATGACCCACGCATAACCACCAGGGGCAGTTGAACCAAAATGAAGTTCTACTGCATCAGTAAATTCACCATCAATTAGATGGAATTTAACCGGAATGTTGAGGGATTTTTCAGACCAGTAGTTGCGGCGTAGAGGGTCCTGATGGCCGCCTGCACCGACAATAATTTTTGCTTGAAATACACTTCCATCTTTGAGGTGAACTTCTTCGCCATCTACCTTTATTACCCGATTTCCAACGAGATATTGTGCCCCTTCCGAGATAGCCAGTTTAACCAAGGCTTCATCATGCGCAACTCGATTGAGAATTTGACCGGCAAAAGGAAACTTGAGTTTTTTTCCCGAAGGCGAAACAATATGCATTTCATCTGTGAAGCGAGATATCACATGCTCAGGGGTTACGAATAACCCATCAATGTCTGGCACATCCGGGCAAAGGAAAGCCAATTCGGAATTTGTTGGGGTTAATTCACCGCACTGTAATGGGCTGCCTATTGATTTCCGCCCGTCAATTACTAAGACTTTGACTCCCCGTTGAGCCAAATATCTGGCGGTTGTGCTTCCTGCTGGTCCACCTCCAATGACGATTACCTGCCAAGACTTTGATAGCCCTGCAGGGGAGGTCTGCATGGTTAGGCGGAATGGTGTTTGTTCTTGAGATGTACCCTCTTTACTTCATTGTAGGTAAGGCGTGCTTTC
>JABIHC010000130.1 GCA_018649825.1 Methanobacteriota archaeon | reverse complement strand
TCATCATTCCACTTGAAAAACCAACTTTCGTCAAATCCATGATGCCCTTGAAAGCCATCCCAGTTGCCCCGATTAATTGCGGTCGGAACTGAATATTCAATTGAGTCAGATCCTCATCGCAAGAGTTCGCACTCTCAGTAGAGCAGTAGTAACTTTTGACAACATTGTAGGTGAGTTCACCGTTCTGTTCATCATGTTCCAAGAGCGTTTTTTCCGAAGTTATTTCGTAGGTGTATGGACCCTTCTTCTCATATCTTGGTTCAGCATCCTCTGCTAATACGTCTTCTAAATTCGCAAGATTCCAGGCATAATAATCACGAGTTGCAGTCGAAGTGGCCCAATTATCCTCGACACTCTCGCAGTTACCGTCTTCACCACAGGCTGAATCGAGTGGAAAGGTAGCAAATTTTTCCTCTACCGCACTAGGGACTGCACCCGTGAAAACGATTGGCAAGAGTATCACATTCATGAGCAAAAAAAAAGTAGCAGAACCTAATAGAATCCTGTTCGTGTGGGGGACCTGCATAATTATTGATGGAAAATTTTGGTTGTTAAAGATTGAGGCGGCAAAAAATCCAAGGGGCTCAATTTATCGTGAATGTTTGAACTTCGGATCTGTCCAATCATGGTCCAAGTGCTCGTTGCAGTCGAGAAGAGTTGGCATACGACCGATACAATGCCTCCACTCAACGAAGGATGCAAAGCAACCTCGGGTCGAGTAAATGCTTGGCAGTGGCGCATTTTGAAGCACAGCCGTGCATCAACCCACCCCTGCTAAATAGCAAACTGCGATGTGCCAAACTAAGCAGGTAAGGGTTCTTGAGAATTTTTGCCCGGAATCAAAGGTGATGATGATGAATAAAGATGCGATTTGGGGCATATTAGTGATGATTCTTGTTGCGGGCCTCGCAGCAGCCATCATCGATACTGGGGGGGTCGAGGTTGACCTAGAACCATCGGTTGAACAAGAAGAACAAATCGTGGTCAATGAAACAGCCCTTCTGCACGATGACGGGCATTTGCATGCTGCTCCAGTCCTCAGTCTGATCGCAGCAGAAGACGATGGTACGAACATCTCCTTGAGTGGATTCACAATCCATGCCCATCCTGACCAAGTGACGGTCGATGTTGTCTTTGAAAATGAAAGCATCATGCAATTCACTCCGGATGCCTCAGGGCTTTGGAATGTATCATTCAACACCAATGCAAGCGGTTTGGTGAGTCTGAACCTGACGGCCACACATGCGCTTGAAAACACAACTTCTGTTCCAATGGTGGTCGATGTTGACCGTGGTGTGGAGGAAGAGGAGGAAGAGACTGGTAGTGGAGGCTCCGATAACAACACTGACAACAGCACCGGCAATTCAACCGATAACGGCAGTGGTAATCAATCCGGGAACACCACCGATGGTGGTTCGGACAATAGCACTGGCAACAGCACCGATAACGGCACAGGCACGCCGACAGGGCCAACCTACAACGCTTCAGATCTTGGCCAATTTTGGCTTGACATGTTCATGTGCCAATCCGATGATGAGGTGACCCCAAGCGATGACTTGACCACTTCTGCTGTCGAAGAGCACGAGTGCATGGTCAGCATCACGATGAACGCCACCCACCTCACCATCACCAGCAACGGGTTGCCAAATCATGATTTTGAATCAACGCTGGCATGTTCACAAGGCGGTGATTGCACGGCAGCTCAGACCTATGAGTGGTCGATTCCACGTTCACCAGTGAACGACACCACCGGCGGCCATGATGCAGCCAATTGCCCAAGCGCAAACGGTGCCTACACCTGTGCTCCAGACCGTAGTGACATCGCCATTGCCGTGAATGGCGTCCCGTTCTTCGGGCCTGAAGACGGGCCTGGTGGCGACGCGGTTGCTTCTCATCACGGTGTCTTCGAAGAAGACCGCCAACCCATTGAATTGGGCGTGTGCCACGGGCATTCAGCCCAGGGCGGCACCTACCACTACCACGCTGATGCTAACTGCTTGCACTGGCACGCCGAAGAAGGAGAGGCTATCCTCGAGGACTATGACAACAGCAATCCAGAAGCCGTTGCGGCCAACACCAACACTGGAAACCATTCCGGGGTCATTGGTGTGGCCTTGGATGGCTACCCAATTTACGGGTTCTGGGGCTACGATGACAATATGAACATCACTGAGATGACCAGTTCCTACCGGCTTAAAGCAGGCGAAACGGGTTACAATGGTATTGATGATTACGAATACATCGAAGGCCTCGGTAATCTCGATGTCTGCAACGGACACTTCGGCCCGACGCCCGATTTCCCTGACGGCATCTATCACTACCATTCGACGATGCTCAACGGTGAAGGCGACATGGGCTTCCCTTACTTCCTCATCTGTTACCATGGCGAGGTTGACCTAGCTGATGGTGGTGCTGATTGTTCTGGCTTTGGTGAAACATGGGGTCCTGGAATTGGCCCACCCCCTGAAGGTTGTGAAGGTGGACCAAGCGGACAACTTGAGGATGTTCAGTTGGTTTCACCAGTGACGGTGTACTCTACGACGTGGCTTTGGCTTTGGCTTGGCATGTTAGCCATGCTTGCTGTGCGTTGGCGCCTTGCTGGTAAGGCTTGAGAAAGAGAAACGATGGTTTCACTCACTGCCGACGAGTTTGTAATCATCTGAGAGAGGGGTTGCGCCGGTTTCCATCGAAACGATCTTTCCGTCCTTGAATCGAAGGAAGGAGAGCACCGCTTCAGAGTCTGAATCGTTTGCGAAGTGGATGATTGAATGAGAGACACCGACTTCGTCGTTTTCGAAGAGGATTCGGTTGTTTTCAGAGGTTGGTGTGTTGTCGCCACCAGCGAAGCCCAAAAGATCCGCCTTGCCCATGGTCATGCCACCAACGTGAGGGTTGAAGACAAACTCGTCGTGAAGGATTTCTGCAAGTGCTTCGGCGTCGTTGTTATCCCATGCTTCGTTGTATGCTGCTATGATTGACATGATGTGGGGTGCTGCTGTTAGTTCTTAAGTTCGCCGTTCACTAAAAAATTCAAAATCACATTCATTCCCATATATTCACAACGAGTGGACGTTCAGGCGACCAGTGCACTGGTTACTCCCTTATTGAATGGTTAGCATGGGAAGTCTTATTGTCGTACAAACTCAGTTTTCATTGCGATTACGATTTGAACCATTAGAACCGCGCCTGTGGTTTGAATTGCTGTTGTTGTTGTTATTGTTGCGATTATTGTTATTACGATTGCCGCCTCTGCTTCCTTGATTGTTATTTGAATCCCTTCGTGGACGCCTTTGATTTTGTCCACGTGAATTATTATTGGATTTGCTATTCCTAGGACGTTTTTTAGTTCCCGAAGAATCCTTCACCTTACCTGGTTTTTGACCCGGCTTGGGAATCGCTCCAATAAAGTGGAACTCGTGTTGGCTATCAACTGGTATTTCCTGCCCGATAAGTTGCTGAATTCCGACGAGGTATCCACTTTCACTATCGTCGCAAAAAGCATAGGCAATTCCACTACGGCCTGCTCTGGCAGTTCGCCCAATACGGTGAACATAACTTTCCGGCTCGTTAGGCAAATCGTAATTGAAAACATGCGTAATACCCTCAACATCAATTCCTCGACTAGCGATATCGGTTGCCACCAGAATAGGAACCGAGCCATCTTTGAATCCTGCTAATGCCCTTGTTCTGGCACCTTGACTCTTGTTTCCGTGAATCGCTGCTGCTGAGAGATTGCTTTGCCCGAGTTGCTTAACCAAACGGTTAGCACCATGCTTTGTTCGTGTGAAGACGATTCCACGTTCAACTTTTTGTTCCTTGATCAGTTGAACCAACAATCTACGCTTATCCGCTTTTCTCAGAAACATTATTTTCTGCTCAATACGGTCAACAGTCATCTCTTTTGGACTGACATCAACCATCACTGCCTTATTGAGAAATGAACCTGCAAGTTTTGCGATGGATTTTGGCATTGTTGCACTGAACAACAAGTTTTGACGCTTTTTGGGAAGAAGTTTTAGCACCTTTTCAATATCACGAATGAATCCCATGTCAAGCATTCTATCCGCCTCATCTAGGACAAAAAATTCAACATTTGAAAGGTCGACAAAACCTTGACCTATCAAATCCAATAATCGTCCTGGAGTTGCAACCAAGATGTCCAGACCTTTGTTTAGGGCTCTAACCTGTGGGTTTTGCTTTACCCCTCCGAAAATGACGCGGTGGCGAATATCCATATTCTTGCTGTAGGCATCAAAGCGCTCATCAATTTGAGCTGCGAGTTCACGGGTAGGAGAGAGAATTAATGCCCGAATATACCTCTTGCCTTGTGTTCTTCTGCGCTCCATAATTTGCAGAACAGGTAATGCAAATGCTGCTGTTTTTCCTGTTCCAGTTTGAGCAACACCCAAAACATCGCGTCCATCTAACAAAGGTGGAATTGATAGTTGTTGAACTGGAGTCGGTGTGGTATATCCTTCATCTTCAACTGCTTTTAGCAGAGTTTTAGAAAGGCCAAGTGATTGAAAATCGGTCATTTTGCTAATCCTCCGTTCCTTTGTAAAACCAGGATTTCAATCCAGAACAAGCACGGCTCAAATCTCTTTGCCTAAATACTAGATTGAGAAATAATGACTTTGCAACGGGTTGCAGTGGCTTATTCACACCGCCACATGAGAGGAATTGCTAATTGTCAAAACCGTGGCACTGAAAGACTCTCGAGAGGAAGTGTAGATGGAAGTATTTGAAACCCGGCTTCCTGGTTGCAAACCATGCACTCCTCCAACTGATCTAAACGCCCTGTATTCAAGGCGTTGAGCCAATCATTATTGGGTTTGGAAGTCCTTAGCACTCATGTTTGTAGCGTTTTATGGTATTTCTACCTTCAGTTTTCGAATATCCTCCGTAGGAATCGGCTTGGCACAATGCGTTCTCTGTGACCAATTTCAAACCAAATGATGAATATGTGTGAAAATGGGAACGCAATTTTTTCCAAACTATAGCTCAATGTCGGCTGAGACCCCAAACATTCATTTGTATATTTTAACACCACGCACTGTGGCTACACATCATAAGGAAACTGAGAGTCAAGTTTCAAACGATAATCTATTGACTAAAGAGAATGCGTGGGAGCTCGTTAATGTATTCTTCTCAATGATGGGTATTCGTCTTGATGCTGGTAAAATTTTGATAGTATGGCTTCCTTTGATTGCACTATCATTATGCCTCGGAAATCTTGCCGTAGAGCATGAATTTCTAGTCGAATTTGCAATCGCTTGTTGGGCGTTTTATTATGTTGGGATGACCCTCCTATTGGGGACTGGAATCAAGCGTTGGATGATTCAGAAATTTGGTGAGGAAAGAGCTTGGCTTTACTTCCAAATGATTTTGGGATTGATGTTTTTCAACGTCGGAACTGGATTTTACGTTGCCGCCCTTCACCTACAAGGAGCCTTTTCTTTATCTCCGACTCTAATGTGGGCCCTAGTAATTCCAATGTTTATCATCGGTTTTGGAATAAAATATTGGGCGACTTTGGTGATTGGAATTGATGTTTATTACTACAAGGACCTCTTCCATGAAAAGTCACATGGAGAGTGGACTGAAGCAGGCCCCTACAAGTGGTTGGGTAATCCAATGTATGGCATTGGATACTTGCACAGTTACTGCTTAGGCATAATGCTCGGAAGTGAATGGGGGCTGGTCTATGCAGCAATATGTCACCTGAGTATTTTCGTATTTTACCGAATCGCTGAAAAACCATTTATCGTTAAAACCTATTTGCAGTAAGAAATTACCTTGAAACCCTACGGAGTTCAATCTCTTTGAGCAAGGAAATGGACGTTGGGG
>JABIHC010000174.1 GCA_018649825.1 Methanobacteriota archaeon | reverse complement strand
CGGTCAAGATACCCCTTCGCCCCATCTGCCAAGTCAAGTGGGTCGGGAGTTTCATCGGTAATCATATCCATCCAATTGTAAACTTCTCTACCATTTACCCAACCATTTGCATGCGCAGCACCCTGTTCAGCACCAATGTCTCCCGAAGCCAAGCGACGACCATGCACAAATTGCACATCGGCCATTCCACCAGTTGAATTAGCGGAAGTAATTGTCGGGAGGGTGACTGTTGAATTATCAATCATAATGCTTCCATTTTCGGCGCCATCATTTCCTCCACGCGAAACCCAAGTCGACCATGATTCATTTGCTTGTCTAACCGGCCAATTTGTTCTTCCATACTCACCTACGAGAAAAGCCACATGTTCTTGGGCAGGGGGGGGAAGAATCTGCAGGACTATACTATCACCACCACGAATATTTAACACGGTACTATTTTGGATGAAAAAAGTTGTATCACTATTGACCATATGTGGAATAAAAACCGCTAAATCTTTTTGTGCATAAAGTTCAATTTCCTGCCATACTGCGAGAGAAAGCACTCCTGGTTCAACCACTAAATCATTAGCAGTGGTTTCTTTTTCCTCCTCTGTACCAAAGCAACCAGACAACGGTGCAGATAACATTAGGAAAGTAAATAATAACGCATGTAATGCCCTCATAACAAACCCCTCTGTTAATGGCGAAAAGAGTCACCTTGTTCAATGCACCGCACATATGAACTTTCAAAAAACGCACAAAATTTTCCTTTAGGCGGTATATTGTGCAATATTATATCCATGTATCGGAAAGCCATTTCCGCTTTTGGTAATGGTTAAGGGGGGTAGGTCGGTGGATTGGTTAATGGCAACTGTAAGGTTGGACCAGAAGAGTCATGCTCTCGTTCGCTCGGTTCCTAATTCCTTTACTTCTGCCTTGGCAAATTTCTTTGGAGCAGGTCCAACAGATGTTGAATCCGCAAGAAAAACCCATACTACATATTGTGATGTATTGAGGAGCAATGGAATAAAGGTAACAACCATTGCTGCAGATGATGAATATCCCGATTGCATTTTTGTTGAAGATCAAGCAGTAATTATTGATGGTTATGTGTTATTGCCAGTTCCTGGCGCCCCAAGTAGGGTTGGTGAACAACCAGCGGTTGCTGAAGTCATTGCTGAAATATTGTCTGGTGCCAAAATTTGCAAAATGAATGGAGGGGCCAAAATGGATGGAGGGGACCTTCTTCGTCTAGGTGATTTATTTTTCGTGGGCCGTTCAAGCAGAACAAATGATGCAGGGATTTCTGAATTAAAAGACCTGTTGGACCACCTTGGTTATGAACTTAGAATAGTTGATATTCCAAATAACGCTTTGCACCTAACAAGCATTTCTTCTACTCCAAGGGATGATATTATCTTAGCACCAAATACATATTTGGATGAAACTTCCTTTGGAATTTTGCCCGATGGGTGTGAAATTCTATGGATGCCCAAAGAAGAAGTATATGGGTGCAATACTCTCGGATTACCAAATGGCAAAGTGATGATTGCTGAAGGCTATCCAACTGTAAAAAATACCCTAGAGGAAAGAGGTATTGAAACCATAGAAATTGACATGGGACAAATACGTGAAGCAGATGGAAGCCTGACTTGTTTGTCAGTATTTTTGTAAAAAATGCCCCGCCCCAATAATCAGGGAGTCTAACCGCCGCGTTGAAATAGGATACGCCATCCGCTTCAAATTACAACCGCAGGGGTTGCCCAGCTTGGTCAAAGGCGCTGGGATGAGGTCCCAGTACATACTGTTTCGCAGGTTCAAATCCTGCCCTCTGCACCACTCTCAACGAAACCCACTACTACCCCTAGTTTGAAATAATAATCCTCCATAGGAAAAGCAATGGAATGGATGTCCAATAATACGATTCTGTCAACACTTACTACAGAATTAGAGGCCCTAGGGCCCTTTATTGGAATTGCAATTATTTTCTATTCTGGGGTGTTAATCGTTCAAGGGCACCGCCAAATCAAACGAATAGCAGCAATAAGTGGGGCAGTAGCAGGATACCTAATAGCACCATTTATTAATTCATTAATAATGGTTTTTTTGCCAGAAATACAACCCTTTGTAATACTAAGTGCTTCTGTAATAATTTG
>JABIHC010000087.1 GCA_018649825.1 Methanobacteriota archaeon | reverse complement strand
TTCATCACTTCTCGCATCAATTTGGTCATGAGGAATTAGATAGGAATTTGCAATGTGCTCATCATCCCATTCTGATTGAGTTCGAACATCGAGCAAAAATGCATTTGAATCTTCGGAAAGTAAGTCATGAAATTCAGCGGCATCTACCCTTTCCCACTTTTCTTCACCTCCAAGGCAGCCCGCCAATACAGAAATCGAAAGAAGTAAGGCCAGCAGCAATATTTGCTTACGCATGGTGCTGCCAACAAGGCGTCCTTGAAAAAACCCGCCGATGTTTTATTTTGGCAATGGAATAATAATCGTGTTCGCAAATGCTGATAAATTGCACCTATTGCAATTAATATGGCCGCAAGAGTAGTTGCAACTCTTGAAGGGTTGGGCAAACTTCCATGGAGGGTACTTCAATTTCTCCTCTCCGACCATCACCTAGACAACGTGTCTGAGGAAATGAGTCGGGATGAACGGCAAAAACTAATGAAAACAGAAGAGCGCTTAATGACGCTTCGAGCAGGACTATACGGAGTGCTGAGCGGCTTAGGGATTGTTTTCGTAGTATTATTGGCTGAACCCTATCGCCCTCAGTCATTTTCAGCAGATTGGTGGGCAACCATATTCTTTTACTCAATAACCGGAGGGTTTGGGATTTTCATTACAATTTTTGAATTATTTCTTATTTATGCTGACACTTTGAGAACTGCTCGTTCACTGGCACTTATTTCAGGAATCCGCCCAGCAGTTGTTGATGATGAAAGTGCTGCTGATGAATTGGTACTTTCGCTAATGTATGCCGGGTTGAGGGCGCCAAATTCACATGAAGAAATGCACGGGATAAACCCGCGAGAGCACCTTAGCAGAGTTATGTTGCTTTTCGGAATGGTGGCACACAAATCCAAAATAAAAATCACCAGAGTAATAATAAAAACCTTGTATCGCAGAATCTTGGTTAGAGTTACCGGTAGGACTGCATCAAGGGCAGCGATAGAGTCAATATCAGTACCGGTGTTCGCAATTTGGAACATGATTGCAGTCCACAGGGTAATGCGAGAAATTAGAATCCGCTCACTAGTACCATTAGGATTAGAAGAGGTAGAGCAAAAACTCTATCCTGCGGGGTTTGAAGCCCTATCGAGTCAGCAAAAAGTGGCTTGCTTAGTTGCATTAAAGGCACAAGTTGTTGGAGTATTTGATTTCCACCCAAATGTGAAATTATTTTTGCAAAACCTAATTCAAAAACTCAGCAAAGAAGAACACATTGAGTTCCAAAATAATACTAATTCATTGATTCAAATCATTGAAAACCTCGCACTAGAAGATAGAAGGATTGTCTATCTAACATTTTGCGCCGCATGTGGGATGGATGGGCGAATAAAGAGAAAGCATAAGAAAACGCTTAGGCAACTCAAGCCTCTATGCCCAAGTTGCAAAGACAACTCACCCAAAGATTGGAGGAAGTTCTTCCTAAGTAAAACCGACATCCCCCTCTAACCTCTCACACTTCCACTAATGGCAAAAGTTGCGAACGAAGTGCACAAAAAAAGATGCAAAATAGGACAAATGATTTGCCCATATTGAGTCGGTGCGCGTGAGCACTAAACAATCAGTAAGAGCGGACCCACCGCGATTCGAACACGGGTTTGAGGCTCCGCAAGCCCCAGTGATATCCAGGCTACACTATGAGTCCAAACCGCCCGTGATGCCCCACCTCTATAACCGCGTCGGAATACAAATTATGGCGTGATAAAGCGTCAATCTTCAAAGGCAAAGGAATGAAGGGGATAATAATGGGAGATGCACTACCCCTAGCGGTTGACCTTGACGGGACAGTAATTTTGACCGATATGAGTGAAATAACCATCAAGCGAGTATTATTGCGAAAGCCTTGGTTAATTGCAGGTTGTTTATGGCTTGAAATAACGGGAAGAAGGGCTAAATGGAAAAGAAAATTGGGTGCTAAACTTAATTTTGATCCAGCGCAATTAGTATATCATGAAAAATTCATGGAGTGGCTAAAACAAGAAAAAAAGGCCGGCAGAGAATTGGTATTGTGTACTGCGAGTGAAAAAGCAGTGGCAGAGAAAATAGCCAACCATCTAGATATTTTTGATGATGTAATGGGTAGTGAAGGGGTAATCAATCTGGCTGGAGAAAATAAACGAAAGGCTTTGGTAGAGCGCTATGGAGAGCAAGGGTTCGGATATTGTGGTAATAGTAAAAGCGACCTCGCGGTATGGCCCAGTGCGGGAGAAGTGATTGTCGTCAACCCCTCTCGTGGAGTGGTAAAGGGTTTATCTGGTAGAAAGCACACTTTGTTTGAGTGATTAATTTTTTGAGCCAGCCATTGCAGAGGCACGGCTACTATTCTTTGCCATACTTGCAGCCCTATTTGTGGTGGATGCTAATTTTTCCATTTCTTTTCGCGCCACACATGCCCTTGAAGCCAGCCCTGTAAGTCCGGTCATTGGTTTTGGAGTATGAGTGCCAGTACGCGTCTTTGCATATTTGTGGATTTTCTCTTCCTGGCGTTTCGCCAAAGGTGAGCCAATTGGAGTGTATACGCGGCGCCCAGCTGCATGGTCCTGGAACCAAGTAATCCCAGTGCAGTATCGTGGAATGAAGAAACCTACTTTTCTTGGAGTCAATCCATGATTTCGCATTCCTCTATCATTTGTTAGGTGTGAGACAATTGCCTGTGCACTACACCCTGGTTGTTGAGAAACGAAAGAAAAAATCTCCTTTCGCACCCTTTCCCGCCTTGCTTCCTTTTGACTACCTATTCCGTTATTGCTCGCCATAATAATGAATAAGGCCGTCAATCATTATTAGTATGCCGTAGGGATTCCCGGGGCGCCCGAGAAAAAACATGTATCTGCGCACCCCAAAACCATTGTCAGCAAATTCACAAACAACAAAGTGACAATATTTTGTTTATTCTCGTAACAAAAACACCTTAATTTCGTGGATGTGCTTGGTAAAACCTCTTGAAAGGGTGGCGCTTGGGTCGGCATGGTAGCAATGGTTGAATCAATGACAATCAAGAAAATCCAAACCGGAGACACCCTAATAATTGACACTGAAGTTTGGATGAATAATCCAGAAGATCAGCAATTTTCCCCTCGTCTTTCCGTCGTTGAAGGCAACTTAGTAATTACAAATGCCGATAATGGCTCAGTACTTTCCTCTTTTGAATTATCCACCGAAATGATGCAACAAATTGAAAAAGACCGAAGTGCAGAAGTAAAGGTGAAATTTCAAGTTCATGGATTCCATGGGCGCCTCAATACGATTCATCCAATTATCGCCCTCGGCAAGGCCAAAAAACTCGCTGAGCCTCGCTGGAAAACCACACTTCCAATTGAATTATAATCGGAATGCAACTTTCGGTTTTCCGCCATCGCCTTTGGCGCCTTCAATTACCTGGGCAATGAAAGGGCTCATTGAAAGTCCATTCATTCCCAATTCTTGGTCAATGGATATTATTCACTAACCCTTTGCTTCAATGCAGGACATTCAGAACAGGGGTTCAAATCCACAAGTGTCCGTACTTAAACCCGTTCAAATCCCCTGAAACTAGAGGGTACGGATGCGCTCAAAATGATCGTAAGGGCCCCTCTCTGCTTCATCCGTCAAGAAATACATGAACCCGAATTCAGTTGGATAAAGTGGAAAGATCGTTGATTCATTCCAAAGTTCAACAACTCATACGTGTCCCCAGTAAAGTCACCTTCT
>JABIHC010000148.1 GCA_018649825.1 Methanobacteriota archaeon | reverse complement strand
TTTCGTACTACTGCAAAGCAATTCGGCCTTACGGGCAATAACAACGGCTAAAAGGGGCAGTTAGTTCGCCAGCGTGCTCAGCCTACTGGCTGAACGCTGGACCACGAGGGTTCTAACATGGGAGAAAAAAAAATAAACAGGAATAGTCCGGCATCTTTGTTGGGGTGGCTAATAGCACCCTTGGCAATATTGCTGGCCTTTGCGACAAGCCAGATCACCGGCTTTGACTTGATGGATGAAGAAGGCACAGTGGGCTTTGGCTTGCTTGCAGTTGCTGCAATTGCAGCAACCCTACCCCGCATTTTGCGCGAAAACAATATCCTCTCCCTAGGAAAGACCCGAACCTCTTTGTTGTTTTTCGCAGTATTTGTACTTGCATCTTTTGGCGTTTCGTCAATTGCTGGTCCACTCGTAGGATTGCTATTCTTAGTGCTTTCTTTTGTAGGGCACTTGTACGATAAAAGCCTTCGGCATGAAGAGTACACAATCCTTACTTTTGCAGTAATTGGATTCTTCTTTGCTCTTGCAGTTGCAGGTATGGCAGATACTTGGGCTCCAATTGACTTTGATTTAGATGGTGATGCAGCTACTTATGAGAATTTCACCAATCAAAATAGAGTGGTTGCTGGATTCCTATTCTTTAGCACATTAATGGTGAGCATCTTAGTGGGCTCAATAATTGCAATATTACAACGCGGAGTTATCTTTGCTTCAGGTAGCGGCAGTTGGATGAGTTACTTACCAAGCACCGACTCTAATAATCCAATAAAGAGTGCTTTACCACTTCTATTGGCATTATCTGTTTGGGCTGGTGCACATATCGGCTCATTAGTACACTTCGGTATTAGCGACGAAATCGTTCGTCTTGGATTAACTGTCGAGGAAGTTTCATATGGCCACATCGGTTTCTTTTGGTCACTATTCACAGGTATTATTGCATGTATTGTAGCATTATTCTATGCCGAGAGGTGGTTTACCCGTGCAATGATATTGAGTTCAGTATGGATTCTCTACACTGCAGGTCTATGGCAAGAACATGGACTTTACACCGCCGATTGGTTAGAAGGAACTTGGGGTGTTGTCATGTGGGCAGCATTCACTTTCTTTGCTTTCGTAGGTGCTTTCTATCTTGCAAGCCATGAAAAATACGGCAATTGGAACATTCGTTCAATCAATGACCCAAGCCCAGCTCGCCAATGGTGGTCTGCGCATTGGGTAGGAATAATGGTCTTCTCTGCTTTCGCAGTTGCACTATGTGTGCGTATTCTGTGGAATGTAATTCCAGCAATGAACGCTACCGGTACTGGTGGTTGGGACCTTACTGGAGGTTCTGACCCGTGGTACATGAAGAGAGCCGTTGATTACATCATTGCACACAATGCTCATTTCATTTTAGATGCAGACCGTGCTTACCCGCTTGGAGATATCAATCCACGTCCTCCACTATTTACTTGGTCTCTTGCACTAGGAGGGGTTCTCGTTGCTCCATTCATTGGAGAGACTCCTGAAAATGCAGTATGGTGGGGCGTTGCGGGATTGCCAGCTATTTATGGTGCTCTAACAGTATTCCCTATCTTTGCAATGGCCAAAGAACACTTTGGAAAAGGTGCTGGTGTAATCGCAGCATGGTTGATTGCATTAATGCCTGGACACGTAAGTCACAGCACTTTTGCTTTAGCAGACCACGATGCTTTCGTATTGTTATTCATGGCACTCGGTTTCCATTATTATTTGAAGGCAGTAAAGTATGGTGGTTCCGCAAGACTTACGCCTGCATCTTCATTGTCTGCAAGTTATGTAAAGACTGCAATATTAGCAGTTATCGCTGAGCGCAAAGCAGCAGTAAATTATGCTATTTTGGCTGGAGTATGTATTGGTGTAGTTGCTCTTGGATGGAAAGGTTTCGTTTATGGACCTGGAATTCTTTTCTTAGCATTCTTTACTCAAGTAATCTTTAACCTAATTTACCGTAAAGATAGTACAATTCTTACTGTAATTACAATAATGATGTTTGCGACAACTTTTGCTTTGGTATTACCGGTTTATGCTCATTACCAATTAGGATTAATTTGGGATGCGTCTGGTATGCAGCCACTATTCTTTATCTTTGGCTTCACACTTGCATTAGGTACAATCGCAGTTTGCTTCCGCGACAAACCATGGCTACTCGTATTCGGAACTGCTTTCTCAAGTGCAGTTGGAATTGCATTGGTTCTTTGGATTCTTCAATTCATCAATTTGTACAGTGGTTGGGATATCCTAACTACCGGTGGTTATTACTTCACTAAGAACAAGATATTCGGAACAATTGCAGAAGCACAGGCTCCAAACCGTGGAACCCTATTCGCATCTTTCGGACCAATCGTCTTCGTATTGGCTCTTGGATCTGCAACATTTGGACTTTGGAATGGAATTAGAAATAATAAAGGTCCTCAATTAATTCTAGGATTGTGGCTACTTGTTGCAGCATACATGGCTTGGAGCGCAGGTCGTTTCGTATTCAATGCAACACCGGCAATGGCAGTTCTTGGAGCATGGGCAATCGCAATGATTTGGGACTTATCTGGCGTTGCAAAATTCAAAGAAACATGGAGGCGCAACGGTCTAAGAACTCCTGCTGACAGATTCAAATCTGCCCGTAAGGCACTTTGGAAGACTCCTGCATTTGGCGCAGTATTCTTAGTAATGCTTCTATTGATGAGTCAGCACGTCACATATGGCCTTGATGCAGGTATCCCGCGAGGGAGCGATGCGGCAGCCGATATTGATGCTGAATTCCATAACATTGCACCTGATATTCTAAGGTATGATATTTGGGACATGTCTATTCTTGACCATGAGGATTACGACCCAGCGACAGGAAACATGTGGTATTTGGGCTCTTTTGGTCCTGGATTCAACAGTTATGGTTGGAATGTAGCATATGATTGGATGGCTAATCAAGACACAGACCAAGCATTTGGCGAGCGTCCAGCATTCGTATCTTGGTGGGATTATGGTTTCCAAGCATTAGCACAAGGGCAACATCCGACTGTTTCGGACAATTTCCAGTCGGGGATCCCCGCATCTGGTAACATGTTGTTATCAAGAAGCCAAGCAGATACAATCGCATTATTCATTTGGCAATTGTCAGATGGTGACCAAACATACAACAACAATCGTGTTGGTGAATATGAACTCACTGAGCGCTTTACCAATGATTTGTCGAAGTATTTAAATGCAGAACAACTTGCCGAATTCGAAGAAATCGCAATTTCAATGGATTCTTCTATTGTAGTTGACCGTTCATTTTCAGTTGAAGTTAGCAACCAAGATGCAGTTCTTGCTAAAGGTCAGCATCTAGTTAATGGCATACATGATGAGGATGCACCGGTTGTTTGGCAGATTTACCAAAATCAAGAACTGGTAGCATGTTCTGGAAGCGATTATGATTGTGATGGCTCAGCATATGTAAATGAAGATGATGCACGTCGTATTTTTGAAAGCCCAACCTTCATCCGAACTGCTGATGAAAATGTAGATGGCACCACTCACTATATTATTGACGATTACTGGTATACATCGGATATTGTTGATGAATTTGAGAGCGTAAGCACAAATCTTCACCGAAAGAATGCTCGCCTTGCATTAACTCGTAATTTACTGACAAGTATCCTCTCGGAACAGCAATTAGTTGACTTATATGCAGATTTAATGGACAATGAGATGTACCAAGTGCAAAATAGTGAAGGCTTACCTGGTGAGGTTCTAACTCGAAATCATGAAATCCGATACTTCGCAGTTGACAACCGCCTCTTCCCAGTTGGTGGCCATTATACTCAAGATCGGCACTATAATTATGGAAATCCAACCGGTATTTTCCATGCGCCAACAGGTTTGAGTGGTCAAGATCTTGACCACTTTGTTGATACTGTATATATGACCGAAAGAGGCTCTTTCAGTGACGAAATGACTGCTGACCAATATGATGTCGAACAAGTATCTGACTTCATGGCTCAGCAAGCAGGAGCAGACTTTGACCCAATTCGATTAATTGATGTCCGCGTAGATCACCAATCGGCATTCTATGACACAATGGTTGCAAGAACATACGTTGGCTATGGTGCATCGTCACTTGGTCTAGTTTCTGGTTCAAGTAACCCCTCTCCTGCGCAGCACTTTGGACAAACCGGAACACCTGGTTCAATTCTTTCACAAGCGGTACCTCTGCCTGCGGCAATGATGAACCATTTTGTTATTGCAAATTGGTATGGTGCTGGACTTCCTGAAGAAGCTAACTTCCCAACTGAATCAGCAGATCAACGTTCAATTCAATATGCAAATACAATGGTGAAAATCCTCAAGTATTACACTGGTACAGAAGTTTGTGGCCAAGTAGAGATGAGTGATAGTGGTGAAGGAATGGATGGCACACGAATCCTTGTTGAGCGCGATGCCTTTTCTGGAGAAGATGCAGTTGATATGGATAACAATACATATTGGATTCCAATTGCTGCAGTTGATGCTGATGAAAATGGCGATTGGTGCGTAACTGTTCCAGCAGGTCACATCCGATTCAGCGCATATGTAGGTGATAGCAATCCCGAAGTTGACCGCGACATCATCCGCACCAGCGATTATGGAGGCTCATTAGGTGACTTATTGCTTGTAGATAATACTGCGCGAGAAACAAATCCATTTACTGGACTTCTTGGTGAAGTATCCAATATGACTTGGTTGACCGAGTCTCACCTCAATATCACTGGGGTACAGGGACACTCTGGTGAAGCATACCCTACTCCGGTATCGCTTGAAGTCGAAGCATCTGGTGTAAGCGGAATTATCGCTTGGAGTGGCCATGAAGATTTCAATGGCGAACCACTCGTAGATACAACATTCATTCTACGTAACATTTGGAGTGATACTGATAACCGGACTGTAATGACGACCAATGGTTCATTCACAACCGATGAAACAAGAATTGTCCAGGGTACTGGTCAAGTAACTTTCACCGAATCTGGTGATTTTACAAGTGACGGAATTGCAATTGCCCGAAACTTTACCGGTAATTTTACGCGCACTTTCTCTGACAAGCAATCCTACACAGGAAATGGTACTTGGACCGGAACCGGCACTTTAGATATGGTCTGGATGGATGCCGAAAATGTACTTGCATGTAATGGTACAGGTGATAATCAAACAATGCCCGAGGAGGAGAGTGTTTGTTTGCAAGATGATGGCGAATATTTCCTTGATGGTACAATGACTGCCTATGGTCGTTTCACAACCCAAGGTTCAGTTTCGTTCACCACACAAATGGAATCTCAAACCTTTGAAGGCAATGGAATCTATGAAGGAACTGGGACAATTAATGGGACAGGATTATTTATTGGAATTGGAGAATTTTCTGGTGAAATGGTGGAGCCGGGATCATTCTATGTTACAGGATTAATGCCAGGACGCTATAACATGATTGCACAATTAGAAAATGGCCGAGAAGTATTGCTTCCAGACCCTGTTGATGTTGGACTGGAACCGAGCTTTGACTTAGAAATGTCAATTCCGGGTTCAATATTCATGGCCGAAGAAATTCATGATATGGAAGGCGAGTTAGTGAGCAATACGACTTTTGAATTACAAGATCTCGGATTGGATGATTCGGAAGTAGTGTACATTACTACTGATGAAAATGGTTCCTTTAGCCATGGGCCATTGCCCTCAGGCGCCTATTACTATCGATTTGATATTGATTCAGACGGGTTTTATGAATTGAATAATACTTTCTATGCAGTTGGGGACTCGGAGAATTTCACGATTGACGCAACAATACCAACTCATCATGATGTAACAGTTCACATTGCTGGCACTGTGTGGAACAGTTCAACTGGACAATTTGAAGTATGGGAAAATGCAAACCAGACCGTTCTCTTTACTGAATCTTCTTTCGCTGATTTGACTGTTGAAGCAACATCCGATGCCAACGGAGATTTGTTGGTTGAATTGCCAATGGGTATGTGGGTTGCAACCGATTTAGATGACCCTACTTTCATCCTATATTCTGAATTCGAATTGATAGATGGTGATTTAGATCTTGGCGAATGGAATTACACTAGAAGTGTGAATGTTACCGGACAGGTCAATTACCCCGAAGATTTCTCTGTCGCCGAACAAGGCTTGGAAATTAATTACCTCCCGGCAATTGGGGTGGGAGTTGAGTTCCGTTCTGGAAACATTGTTATTACCGATGTCACCGATTTGAATGGTTCATTTGAGGTTTCATTGCCCGAAGGAATGATTTTTGATGCAACTACTTTCTCCACTACCAGCTTCTCTACAGCAGGGGCACACTTTACCGTTGTCAATGAAATGGATCCACTGAATTTGACCTTGCAACTTGCAACAAATACCATTGGTTATTTGACCGTATATGATAACGTGACACTTTACGAATCAAGCTTGCCAGGTTGGTCTGTAGTTGAGATTAAGGCTACAGATGCAGAAGGAATTAGTTGGTACACCGATGTTTCATCCGATGCAAGATTTGAGTTCCGCCTTCCAGATGGAGAATATGTTCTTTCTGCTGAAGATTCAAGTTTGAATATTTCAAACCTCAATATTACAATTGATGGCGAGGGAGGAGTAGATTTGAATATGATTGCCCAGCCGGGATTAACTACTGTTTATTTCAATGTATTCCTAGATACAAATGACGACTTGGTATTTGAAAATGGAACTGCAGTCAGCGTTGACCTAAAAATCACCCCTGTACTTGCGGGACATGGCGAGCAGGTGAATCTAACTGTATCAGATTATTCCGAAATTGGTAATTTAACACTTGACCTTGAATTGGGACGCTATGATGTAAGTGTCGTTGAGCAAGATGCCCGTGATATAAATGCGACTGACTATCAAACCGCAACTGTAAATCCAATGATTGGATTAGATATTGGCCTCGACAATCCCGAGGAAGCAACACTTATTGGACTTGAACCATCTTGGCTTCTTGAAGCAACTCTCCTAAACTCTAGCGGTGGACCAATGGCTAATGCTTCAATATTCCTCTACAATGAGGGAGATAGTGGCTTTGTTCTAATAAGTTCAGATGAAAATGGAACTGTTGCACAATATATTGCTCAAGGCAATTACACTGTTGTTCTTCAAGCTGTTGATGTAAATGGCGTCCAAGAAGAATTCCGTGGATTAATTAGCATTAATGAGAATTCAACTCGTCGTAATGTTTCATGGATCGCAAAGCAAAGCACTTGGCTTGATATTCATTTGGATGAATCATCAACCGAGACAAATTTGTCAAGTTACATTATTACTGCGGTGAGTCAGGAAGGTCTAGGAAATGTAAGTCTAAGTTCAACAAATGAAACTGGAGACATGCATGTATCCCTTTTCCCTGGCGAATGGACACTCTTCATGAATCGCACTGATTTGCAAACACGCTGGACTATTGACGAAGGAGAATACAATCTCAATGCAAGTCAGATGCTGCCAAATGTAAACATTACAATGAATGTTTCAGCACAAAGATGGGTTGAAATTGGCGGTAAAGTATACTGGGACCTTAACGGTGATGACACTCCAAGTTATGGCGAGGGTATTGAGGAGTTCAATGTGACTCTACTAGGTAATGCAACTTCTGTAAATGCAACTATTGCTACTGATTCAGAAGGTGTTTGGCGCCTATTTGTACCTATTGAGGACACATTTAATGTAACTGTTGAAAAAGAAGGTTTTGATACTGAATGGTATGGCAATGAGACCATTGAAGGCTTTGTTGTTGAAGCAGAACATGTGAGCGAGGACATTATGGTTTCTGCTGGCTCAGTCAGTGCATCTGGAAACATCACTCATCTCTTTGATGATGAGGATGTCCTTAATCAGCTAGAAGTATGGTTATTCCCACAATCCGGCCAAGAGCGTGATGCGATACAGATTTCTCCAGTCTTTGACAATGGTTCTATGACTTGGTCAGAAGATGTTGAACCAGGTACTTGGATTATTTGGGCAGGCCTGCCTGAAGGCGAGCGTAATAATACTGCAGTTGATGTTGGCATTGGCTTGCTCGATGCAAGTGTTGCCACAGGAGGAGTTGTAGATATTGAAGTAAGAGATGGTGGAATTGTTAATATGGATTCCAATTGGCTTGACTTTAACCTCGCTGAACTCAACTTTGGTGATACAAATACTTCTGATGCTCCAATAAGTGATGCTCCGGTAATTGTAAGCGTGGACCTCGGTGAAGGAATTCAATGGGATATACCTGTCAATAATGAGGGACAAGTATCTCTCCTTTTACCAGCAGGTAATGTGTATTTCACAACTGAATTTACAACCACACAGCGCGGCATGGAAATGAATTATTCAGGTGGTATTGGAGCCGAAGTAGCGCCACAAGTTGATACCCCTGCACTACTCGATGCAACACGACGAATCAATCACGATGTAACATTTGACTTACAAAGTATCACCAATGCAATTGAAATCACAAATGAAACCCTTGCCTATGATCTCGCATGGGAAAGTGGTTCCGATGAGGAATATGCTGAAGTATTAATGAATATCGAAGTGACATACAGTGGAAATGACGCATATGACTTCTTCACAGTCACCCCATCTGCACAAAACGGAATGGACAGTGGTGATTGGATTGTTGAAATCAAGAATAGTACTGGCGAATGGACAGAATCCTCTACCGTTGAATTAGGTATTGGTGATGTTCCATCAAATGCTACTTTGACCGCAAACCTTGAGATTAGAATCCAAGCACCAAATGCAAGTGTATCATATGCGCTTGTTGATGGTCACCGAGTCAATGTACGTTTGGAAGCAGTAAATGGGCAAGCATCTGAACTTAGCGTGAAGGTTGTTCTCCCTCAGAAGTATGGTATTGAATGGGCTGATGCACCCGAGTCCGCTGGCGCTGGCGCCGGAGGAGAGGGAACTCTTGACTTGATTGTTGGAAATAATGGTAATGGTGACGATTCACTTCTCGTTGAAGTAGATGATTCTCAATTGCCAGAAGGTTGGGCTATTTCCCCACTATCTACTACTATTACCCTTGCAAAGGATAATGACCGATTGCAAACTTTAGTTATTCATGCACCAGAAGGTGCAGCCTCAGGCGAATGGCCAATTGGAGTTACTGTAACAAGCGAAGGTGGTCAAGTAATTACTCATACAGCGCAAATACGGCTTGCAAAGGCTGACCTTTCAATTGAATCCCACTCTTGGGATGGCGACTCTCTATTCGGAGTTTCTAACACAGTTAGAATAACTGTAGCAAATGCAGGTCTTCTTGACGCAAATATGGTTAACATTTCAATCAACTCACAAGAATATGGCGGAGTTTCTGACTACTTTGTTCAAGCAGTTCCTGCCGGCCAAACAGTCGAGTTTGCTCTTACTCTAGACCTCGCTGGTGCCACACCCGGTAGTGCTAACTTCGATGTCACTTTATCGCTTGATGAAGAAATTGATATGGAAGACACCCCTGAAGACTATTCATTCAAGGTGAAACTATCCAGCCCAACTCCGGAATCAACAAGTAATACAATTTTCTATATTTTACTTGCTGTGTTCCTTGGTGCATTAGCTCTTGGTTTCAATTCCTGGAGAAAGACTGGACGAAGCAAGCGTTTCTGATT
>JABIHC010000021.1 GCA_018649825.1 Methanobacteriota archaeon | reverse complement strand
GAAATCCATGGGTGGTGCTTCGAGTCAATTCGGAAAAATGAAGAAGCACAATCATCTGCAAATGAGCGTAAAAAGCCAAGCATATTTTCGGAGTCAAGTGACTCTGCTAATTTGCTCCAGTCTGACATCATACCCCCTCCGTATCATCAACTGATAAATGAGGCAAAGCAACCCATTCATCATCAACCTTTGCGACTTTTATCTTGTTCCCTGAATGGTCATAAGGCAGGCTAATACTGACGGGAGTCCATTTCTCAGGGTCTAAGAACTCGCCAACTGAAGAATCTTGAGTTATTAGATCAACAAAAAATTGTTCACTTAATGTTGCTTGAACCGATAATTTTTCCAAATCTCGCCATGTTGCTCCAGTTCTTTCTGCACGATTTATTCGCATTACCATGGCGCCTTCTCCAGTCCAAGAGCCTATTCTCCACAAATTTTTTCTCCAACGAACTACATCTCCAATGTCGTATCCCGGTTTACGATAAAGCACGGTTAATCTAGTGACATCCATGCCATCTTTCATGCCAACGACTGAGTTAGTTTCCTTGATTTGTCCTCCCCAATTGCGCACCAAATATCTAGCCCAACTTCGGGCCAGTCCCTTTGAACCGAGAATTACATCATATCCTCCAACTACCGAGTTTTCCGAGTTAATGAAAAACATTGGATCGGGTGGCATTTCTGCAAGTAATGAGTTTAGGCTAGCACGTAATGTTGCCAATTCATCTTCGTTGAGTTTTCTCCCTGCAGAGCGCAATTGAACTGTTGCCTCGTAGTAATTTCCGGCAATCCGGCCGCAGGTGATGCAGACTGAGTTTGAACGGCGAGCGAGCAATTGATGTTCTTCAGCAAATGGGATTCCACTTACTTCACCACTAAATTGTAAGTGAAGGCGAGTATTGCGGTCATCGATTACTTCAGCGGCTAGGCCGAAATCCAATCCCGATACTTCATCATGGACTTCCAACACGCGACTGAGAATGTCTTCGTACAACTCTTCAAGAGGTAAATCCACCCAACGACCTCCGACTTCATGAAGTCCACAGCGAGCACATTGGAAGTGCTGAACAGTTTCAGGAACTACGATTGGTGTTACCCTTAACAAGGTACATTTTTTGCACATTCGGTCATAGAAAAGAGGTGGCTCTGCACCGCAGGCAACACAGAATTCACCCCCTAAATCCATCTTCTCACCAATTTGTCGGTTGGCCCGCTGGTTTTCAACCTGTGGCTTAATAATTCTTCAATTATTCAGCGCAATCAGCCTCAATGTCTAATTGAGATTTGCTCATTGAGGCTGCAGTATTCAATCTTTCAGACAACTCCTTTGTTCGTCCAAACATTTGCTTTGCCCACATAGCATAGAGGGAAATCATAATTCCATAGGCACCATAAAGGTAGTAAATGTCATTCATTCAATCACCTTGTTATCAAATTCACTCATTTTCTGCTCAAGTTCCATTTCCACTCCAGCAAGATGGATATGCCAACGAAGCATTCCTACACTCAAAAATGAAAAGGCAAGCAATCCGAAAAGGAATACTTGAGCCATCTCGGGTGCCATGCCTCCATCATTTCCAATAACTACGGCGCCAGGGTGTGAACGTTGCCAGAGGGTAGAAGCCACTGCAGTTAGTGGAACTAAAACAAATCCAAACAGGCCAACTGCTGCGAATGTATCCCGAGTATCCTCGCCATCTGGTTGGCTCCGTCTACCGAGCACTAAGAATGTAGAAAGTGCAGTTAATATGAGGTAGGAATTGAGTTTAACATCGGTCCAATCCCATGCTCTTTCCCATTCTGCTTGCCCCCAAATAGGGCCACTTGTGATGACCATTAGGCCAAATAATAATCCAACTTCTGCTCCTGCACAATGCCATTTCCAGCCCCATTCACTTCTTTTCCAAAACCATGCCAAAGAGCCGATAAAGAGGGTTGAATAAGCCAGGAAAGAGGACCATGCAGAGGGTACGTGCCAATAGAATATCTTTTGCGCATTAGGCGCATTCATGGCGTCAGTATCAACAGAAGGCGCATATGTCCAAGCGAGGATTAGCGTTGATAATGTCATCAATCCACCAAGAGAAAGAAGGACTTTATCGGATGTTCGCATTAATTCGTTAATATTATCACCCCTAATGCTTAATGTATTTTCATTACCATTCACTGAGGCTTTAGTAGTCTTAGAGCCAAATATATACAATAGAATATCGCAATTCCTGCAAGGGTGTTTTGAAGATCGCCAAGAACCGGATTTACATTACCCAGAAATTGAGCAATACCGTTGGTAAATAGGATGAAAGGGTAGATTAACAGAGGTAAAAATAGGTTGAAAAGTAATGCATTTGACCGTTCAAGTGAATTGACCAGTCGGCGCTGGGCAACAACAATATTTGTATTCAAAATCACAAGCAGTATTGCCAAACCCACCATTAATAGATATACTGCTATTGAATCAATCTGTACTTCCCATTCATACTTGAATGAAATAATTGCGATTATTGTTATTACGCCGCCAATTAATCGTTGTTGAATTGGATTCCCCATTGGAGTATTACCTGCAGACATCGCATCCCACCACTCGCGACCGCCATTTTCAGATGCCCAATTAAGAGATTGAGGTGGAATGAGCCCAACGACCATTGCCGGCATAAATACAAGTAAGGTATTCCATTCTCGCGTGTATTCATTCATCTTTAGATTGAATGATAGAACGAGCAATAGTGCAACTAAACCGGCAATTCCTGCCGATGAAAAACTCCCCCAAGTTCGTCTATCAAGCCTTGAAACCCATTTTGATTCAGCTCGTATTGTAGAGGTGTGCAAACGGATTGATTTTGTAGTAGAACTCATCTTTTTGGTTGGAACTTTGTAGTCAACCTCGGTGAGATTTGGGTTGCCATTTTCCCACTCAATAGTTCGAGTTGCAACATCGCCGATTGTTTCATTATGGGTTGCAACAAGTGCTCCATGTCCCTTTTCAGATAATTCCGATATTGTTTTTGCAAGTATTTTTATTCCCTTGTCATCCAAGCCGCTATCCGGTTCATCAAGTAAAAATAAAGTGGGTTTTTTTGCCCCTATCGCAGGCAATAATCCGGCGAGAATTGAAACTCTTCGCGCCAAGCCTCCAGACAACCAAGCAATCCGATCATTTTTTCGATGTTCAAGACCCCATCTTTCCATTGTCTGTTGAATTAATTGTTGAACTTCTTCGTCCTCTGGTTCAAATCCCGCTACTTTTAGCGCTAATTCGAGTCTTTCAATTACTAATTCGTCGCCACATAATGCCAATTTTTGCAAAGTAAGCCCAAATGGACTGACTATTTCTCTGTGGCCATGAGAATTTCTAATGATTGCTATTTCACCTTCAGCGGTTCTATGGAAAACAGTGCCTTTGCGGAGCATTCTAATGCCGGCTGCGGTTTCAAGAAGAGTTGATTTCCCGCAGCCGTTGTCACCTCTTAGTACGACGACTTCGCCTTCATCAACCACTAAATCTACATTTTTTAGGATGGTGCGCAAGCCTCTCCGCACTTCAAGACCCTTGCACAAGAGCAAGGGCGATTCTTCTCCCATGTTGGTCGGACCCCGCCATTGTGGTTCAATGATTCGGTTATTCGCAAGGGTTGGTCCTAGTCCAATTCCACTTTTCCCCCCTCGCTTACATAATAATCGGCGAACTTCATGAAGTAGAACTTCTAGCAAAGGGATAGAGGAATGCAAGTGTTTACGCTAGAGATTCCCTTTTGGATGGATGCAGTTTACTGGAATTCATTGACTATTTTCTTCTTTTTCTTATGGGTTAGCGCAGTAATCGGCCCCTATATTTGGGCAAGAAAAACCGACACAAGTATTGCCATGGCAACTGTAATTTCCCTATTGTTTGGTTTCATCGTGCAAATGCTATCTTCATATGCGTGGAATGGGCAGTTTTTCCATCTACGCCCAGATGCAATTTTTGCGATGAATTTAAAACTCACCGATAATATTTTTGAGTGGTATCGCCTCCTTTCATCGGCTTGGTTGCACGATATTGGAAATTACACTCATGTACTGGGGAATTGTCTAATCATAGCCCTAGTTGGTGTTCCACTTGAACAACGTTTAGGGAAGTGGCGCTTTATGGCCGTCTTCATTTTTAGTGCAATTGGTGGTTCGCTTACTTGGTGGTTGGCTCAATATTATCTCGGCGGTACTGCGTGGATGGCATGGGGTGCAAGTGGTGCAGCATACGGTTTGCTCGGTTGTTATATTGCATGTTGGCCAAAAGATAAAATTGAATTTCCTTTGATAATAATTCGCCCTTGGCCGGTTGAAATAATCGCAGGTATTTACATAGTTATTGAACTGGGTCGAGCCTACATGGTTTACGGATTAAACGACTGGTCAGGTGTCGCGCATGGCGCACATATTGGTGGCTTTTTCTTTGGTGCTTTTGCTGGTCGCCGCCTTGCATGGAGTGGCCCAGTCCAACCTTATTCTCGCGACTCTGGCCCTAGCGAATCAAGCATTGTAAATGCCGTAAGAGCAGGTCGTAAAATGAGGATGGGTGATGTGAGTCTCGACCCATGGACTGAAGGCGATGATGAAGTTAGTAGTGATGTTCAGCGAATACTGGATAAATTGCGAAGTGAAGGTGATGAAATAGAAACGCGTGAAGCATGGTTAGACAAATTATCAACTACGGCTATGTGCCCCATTTGCTCAAGTGAATTAGCATTAATTGGCGAAGGTGAAGTACCTCAAGTTATTTGCCAAAGCGACAAGTCTCATTTGATTTGGCCATAAAAAATGGTTTGAAAGGTCGTTTATTTCACTTCATCTATTATCCCGCCCATAGGGCGGAGACGGGTAACCTTCATGGCTGACTTACTGTTGGTGGGGTTTGCGGTGAAGCCATGAATATGACTCGAACCTCCTCTTCGCGCTCTTTAGTTTCACTCTTTGTGTTGCTAATTTTGCTCTCCGCTGACCTTGCAATCGGTGCTTCTGCATTCACCTCGTCCTCACCTGATGATGTTTCATCTTCCTCAGCGGAAGAAAATGTGGCATGGGATTCTTCTCCAATCTTAATTGATGGTTTGCCTCCATTGATGTGTGGTGACGAAGTTTGCTCTACTCCAGAAAGAAATATTCAACGTGATGGTAAATATGCGGAGGAAGAATGGGGTTGGTGGAATGCATATGGT
>JABIHC010000064.1 GCA_018649825.1 Methanobacteriota archaeon | reverse complement strand
GCGAATTATTTTCCATGGACCACTATTACATTCAAACAAAATTTTTTAGAATTTTTGGTGGTTCTTTTTTCTTCAAGGATATGAATGACCAAGTTGTTGCTTTTTCAAAACAAAAGCGCTTCAAATTAAAAGAAGATATTGTTCTTTATTCAGATGAAGCATGTACGCAACCATTACTTTCAATAAAAGCAAGAAGCATGATTGATTTGTGGTCAACATACGACATTGTTGATTTATCTACTGGTGAAAATCTTGGTGCTGCACGCCGAAAAGGGCTCAAGTCAATTTTCAAAGATACATGGAAAATACTTGATGCTAATGGTAATGAATATGCTGAATTGGTTGAAGATAGCATTGCAATTGTAAGACGATTCATCCCATTTATTCCGGCAAAATTTCACTTCAGCATCCAAGGTCAGCAGGACATAATGATGCATCAAAGACTTAACCCAATCATACAAAAGACCGATATAATAATACCTCAAGATCATCCATTGGATAGGAGAGTAATTGCGGCCGTAGCTTTACTAAATTCAGCAATTGAAGGCCGTCAAGGTTAACTTGGATAGTTTTCATCAGTTTGAAAAGTTGAATGGGTGAAAGTTCACCCTTTCTCGATTGATAGAATTGTCTTTTTGTTTTTGCCTCACTAAGCCTTTTGGAGGCATGACCTTTGCGGTAGATTAGCGAGATGAAACGGTGCAGGTAGGTATTGATAATGGGCGGTGACAGAGAACGGGAAGATATTGCAATATCTCAACAGTTACTCTTGGCAGGTCAAAAGATGGCAAGAATATGCAACCTTCAAATCCCAGAATTAATCTCTCAAACCGATGTATGCTATGCGACGAATCCATTAGATTATGCTGCATCAGCGCATGAACAATATTTGCAAAAATGGGGTGGGCTTGGCGCTCAAACTATTCTTCTCGGCATGAATCCCGGCCCATGGGGTATGGGTCAAACCGGAGTGCCTTTCGGCGCAACAGGGGTGGTGCAGGAGATTTTAGGTATTACAAATGCTGAGATAATTCATCCCTCAGGCGCTCATCCAAAAAGACCCGTTTCAGGCCTATCACTTGAACGGCAAGAGGTAAGCGGCACTCGTCTTTGGAATCTTCTTCTGCAACACTATGGTACCTCCGAAAGGATATTTGAGAATGTATTTGTTTTAAATCATTGCCCACTATTACTTCTCGGTGAGTCGGGGAAGAATTTGACTCCAGATAAATTAACAGGTGAGGCGACGAGAAAAATACTCAGTACTTGTGACGAACATTTGCTCAAAGTAGTGGAAATATTAAAAATAAAAAAAATAATTGGGGTTGGAAAATATGCAGAAAAAAGAGCAAAGATTGCAATCCCAAATCATAAAAAATTAGGTATTGAAATTGATACCGTTTGGCATCCAAGTCCGGCAAGTCCACTCGCTAACAAAAACGATGGCATGGATTGGCGTGCAAATGTAAGTGCAAAACTACCTTAGTTGGCTGGATCTCATTCAGCGTCACCTTTTTCTGCCTTGCGAGAAGTCTGGTGCGCTAGGCACATTTGAGTATCCGTTATCTCCTTGAGTGACATATTTTCCCTGTGGCGAATACTCACTTTCAACAACATTGTGTGTTGGATAGTTTGCTTGTTGCTGCCCATATGCTGGTGGAATAGAAGCGAACTGATTGTTTGCATATTTCCCTTGAGGTTGACCTCTCTGGCCGGCCTTCCTTCTATCTCCATTGTTTCGGCCTAATAATAGACCAATCAATGCAATCAATAAGACTGATAATGCAAAAATTGCAATGTAAGTGGTGGAGATTTGGAAAAGGCCATCTGGCTCTAAATTAGTTGCACTGCCACCAGTACTACCATTTCCTGAATTAGATCCATTACCACCACCCCCGTTAGTATTGTCACCATTTCCAGTATCGATTACTTCAATCACAGAGATTATTCCCTCTTGACAGGTAGAAACATTTTCTCGGCTAACGCATGCAGTCCATGAGAAGTTGCCAATTTCAAGATATGTGTGAGAAACATTTTCTCCGTTATAGGGTGAGCCTTCAATTGTCCAATTTATTGTGTCATTAGCATCAATCGCTTGGGCACTATAGTTCACCATGCCACCTTGTTCAACTTGGCCACTTGATGATACCGAAGTTAGAAGACTTGCAAATCCAATTTCGGTAGGTGGGCTTGTGCCCTCATCCACTTCATCATCACAATCATCATCAATTCCATTCCATATTTCTTCGGCGCCAGGGAATACTTCAGCATTTGTGTCATTACAGTCAGCAAAATGATACCAATTATCCAAATCTTCGTCAGGGTCAAAAACCAGTGGGTCGGACATGTATACATTTACTTCGGCTCCATCGGGTATTCCGTCTCCATCGGTATCGGGATTAGTCCAATTTGTCGTGTAATTATGGTATTCGAGATAATCGGTTAGCCCGTCTTCATCATAGTCTGATGTGAGAAAAGTCTCGTCAATAATGTCGTTGCAATTTTGGTCTATTCCATCAAGAATCTCAGTAGCATTTGGATAAATACTCGCATCGGTATCATTACAGTCTTCGAACCAATAGAAGCTATCAGTATCGGTATCTGGATCATATACAAGCGGGTCAGTACCTAGGACATTCACTTCTTCTCCATCTTCAAGTCCATCAGCATCAGTATCATTATCTTGATAATTTGTTAGATGAGTGTGCCATTCTGCATAATCACTCAATCCATCAGTATCATAATCTGACATGTTATAGCCCTCATCAATTACCTCATTGCAATTATCATCATAACCATTCAATAATTCAAAGGCGCCAGGCTTGATTAGTGCGTTTGAATCATTACAGTCTTGGAACCAATAGAAGCCATCAGTATCGGCATCTGGATCATAAACGGTTGGATTTGTGTTGTGGATATTGACCTCATCGCCATCGGTCAGTCCATCATCATCTGAATCATAATCAAGCGGGTTTGTTCCATGTGTATTTACTTCAACACCATCATCAAGTCCATCTAAATCAGAGTCATTCACATTAGGGTCAGTATTCCATACCATTACTTCGTCCCAATCGCTCAAACCATCATCATCAGAGTCAATATCAAATGGGTCAGTGTGCCAAGTGTCAGTCTCATTACTATCCCACAAACCATCTCCATCTGAATCGGTTGTAATGGTTGTTCCATGGATAGATAGCGCCCAATGATTCCAAGTTCCGGTATCACCATTACCCATATCTCTAACTTTGAGTTGCCATTCACCATCGCTCATTTCATCCCAGTGCAATGTTGAGGTGAATAACCATTCATTCCAATTATTGCCACTGTCACCATGCTTTTCAATCAATTTTGATTCAGTTCCATCTGGTGAAACGAGAGTTAATTCCAAATCACCGCGATAATTGTGGTCAGCATCAAAGAGAACTTCAACAGTTTCAACTTTGATGCCGGCACTTACGTTTAGATATTCTGTGGTCCAAGATGCACTATTATCGGGGATAGTAGTTCCCACATTTATCTGGCCAGAAGTCCAATTGTCTTCCGCACGTACATTTGTCCAATTTGCCGCTAGGTTTGTGGCAGCGCCGGCATCAATCATGCCATGACCGTATTCGTGGTTAATTTCATGGCCTGCACCATTAGTTGTCCAACCACTATTGCCAGCATCCACTTTATGGGCTGAATTAACCAAAATATGCTGAACATCTCTCCAAGTGAGGTTGGGGTCAGCATCGTAAATCAAACCAATAATTCCACTAACAAGGGGGGTGGCGCTTGATGTGCCACCAAAAGAATTAGTCCAGTCGCCATTAGAATAGCCTCCGCTTCCTTCTATGTCTGTGGTGGTGATTCCCGATGCTCCACCATCGGAAGGAGCGACCACGATTAGATTTGCACCGGGTTCTGAATAATAAGAACGATCTCCACCATCGTCAACGGCTCCGATGGCTAGGGTAAAACGGCTATTTGCATAGCCGTCATAATTTGAATCATCACTATTACTCCCACCATTTCCGCCTGCGAATGTAATGATTCCGCCTAAGCCATTTCGTCCACCGTAGGCTTGTTCCTCAAAAGCAGCAAGCATTAATGGTCCCGGTGCTTCTTTGGTATTGCCATTATCACTTGGTCCCCAAGAATTTGAATAGATATCTACTGCGCCCTTTTGGTGCAATAAGCCATTAGATTCCATATTGTCATTCATGCTACAGGCAATGAGCAAAATCCCAATTAGGTCAGCATTCATGCTGGCTCCAGTAACACCGTAGTTGTCATTTCCATATGCTGCGGCAACCCCTGCTGCAGAAGTGCCATGCCCATTCCAACTGCTTGGGTCTGGGTTGGCATCATTGGCACAATAATCATAATCAAGCGATGATTTGTAATTTGGTGAAAGGTCATCATGAGTAGTATCAAGTCCATCATCAACTATCGCAATCATCACGCCAGAACCATCATAATTATCCCACGCACCGGTAATATTGACATCTTCACCAGAAGTTCCACCGCCTTGTCCTGTGTTTTTCAAGTGCCATTGGTCAGAGAATTTTGTGTCACTGGGAATTAACCGTGGTGTTCGAGTAGTTTCTCTCATCGGGTGAAAAGTTTCAACAAAGGGTAGGTCATCATTAGCAGTGGAAGATGAAAAGTATTCATCAGATGGGTTATTTGCGCCGGCGGCTTTTGAGAGAATGGAATTGGCATCAGTTCCGCTTTCAAAACTCATTATCCAAGTGCCTGAAAGAATTGTGCTTTCTAGCGAATGCGCACCTAGCTGCTTTGCATAAGGCATTACTTCGCTTCTGCTTTGACAACCAACTTCTGAAAGAACAACTAACCACTTGGCAGTAGATTCACCGATTTGTGGGTCATCTTGTGCGTTTGCTGCCTCTCGTTTAAATGCAGTTTGAACATGTGGGGAATAAGTGCTTAATCCACATTCATTATGGCCGTCTTCAACATTTGAAAAAGAGGAGGAAGGGGGATTATTCATTTGAATAATATTAGAAATAGATTTTGAATCATCTTGGAAATTAGAGGCGAATGAAATCATCATCGGAGAAAGTAATGAGAGAAGCAAAAATCCGGCCATCACCACTCCATTCCGGTATTGCATGATAACTTCGCCACAGTGAAAGGTTTTGAGACTATGTGCTATTAGTACATACGAAGAATATTCAATTGCTAATTATTATTGGCCTCATTAGTTCTTCTTTTCCGTGTTATAGTTGAAATATGGTTACGGGTTGTGCGAGCCATGCCTGCCGATAATTTACACCAATGGCCGCGACAAGCCACAGACCGTGATTGGAGCGAACCTGTTAATGATGACCCGAGAACTCTATACCAAATGTTGCAAACAAGTGTAGATTTATTTGGTTCCCAACAATGCTTTGGTGCGATTCCTGCGCCAGGTATGCCAAGACAACATATTACTTACAATGAATTTGGCGAATTGGCCAGTTGTGTTGCACGTTCTTTACGAGATTCTGGTGTTGGCATTGGGGAGCGGGTGGCAATAATTTGTAATAACTCAATACAGTGGGCTGCTTTAGCCTATGGGGCAAATGCAATTGGCGCTGCCTACACTGCAATGTATACTCACCAGCATGGAAGTGAATGGACATATATTTTGGGAGATAGTACTCCTAAGATGGTGGTTGTGGAAACCCCCGAGGTGTTGGATAAATTAATCGCAAACATGCCGCCTGAAGCTGAAAAATGGCCGGCAAGTGGAATCCTTCTTCTCGGTGATGAAGAAGCGAATGAACTTCCCCCTGAAGGTGTGACTCTTCATCGTTGGGCAGCATTCGTTGCAGCCGGTCGAGCGTCAGATGAATTGGCCGAAGTCGCTGATGACCCGCATGCGCTTTGCACTCTTATTTACACAAGCGGAACAACTGGAAATCCAAAAGGCGTAATCTTGAGCAATTGGAATATTCTTTCTAATGTATTGACAGTACAAGGGGTGTTTGAAATATATCCCGGAGATAAGAATGCAGCATTCTTGCCTTGGGCTCATTCTTTTGGCAGTACTTTTGATTTGCATTGGATGTTGAGGACCGGCGTTCACATCAATTTGGTTTCAGACCTAACAAAAATTGCCGACGAATGTATTGAAATCAAACCGGCAGTTCTTCTCGCAGTTCCGAGAGTTTGGAGTAAATTCTATGATCGCGTGAATAGTCAATTTGCATCTTCCGGAGTAAAGCGAATGCTTTCAGGAAAAGCACGCAAGCACGCCGCCAAGAGAATCGCCAAATCAGGAGTTCAAGCCGATAGCGTTCCAGCCAAAGGACTCAGAGATAAGTTCTTTGACAAGATTATTTGGAAGAAAGTTAGAGCCAGATTCGGTGGAAATATTCGCTTTTGCATGAGTGGGGCAGCAGCACTAAGCCCAGATGTAGCCGAATTTATTCAAATGGTTGGATTTTCCTGTTATGAAGGATATGGATTAACCGAAACTTCACCACTGGTTTCAGCAAATGGCTGGATGGGCCCAGGTCAATCAAAACTCAATACGGTTGGAAAACCAGTAAATGGAGTAAGGGTAGTCATAGACACAGATGCATGGGATGACCCTGCGAGGCCAGATGAAGGAGAGATAGTCATTTATGGGCCAAATATTATGGGTGGCTATTGGAATTTGCCTGAAGAAACAGCAAAAGTGATGACCGAGGATGGTGGTTTCCGTTCAGGTGATTTGGGTAAGTTGACACCTGAGGGTTACCTTGCAATTACAGGGCGAGTAAAGAGCCAATTCAAGTTGGAAAATGGCAAATATGTCAGCCCCTCCTCTCTTGAAGAAAATTTGAAACTTTCACCTTATGCCGAGCAGGCAGTTCTCGACGGAAGAAATATGAAAAATACATATTTGATTGTATATCCAAACTTCCATGCCCTCCGCCCTGCTCTTGCTGCTGCAGGAATCAATGCTTCAAGCGATGATGCTGAATTATGTGCAGATCCTGCAGTCAATGCATGGCTGTTAAAAGAATTTCAAACCAATAATATGGCGGCACCAGTATGGAAAGGTTATGAGACGGCAAGGAATATGATTCTTGACCATGAAGAATGGACAACTGACAATGATTTGATGACTCCAAGTTTGAAGGTCAAACTACGCAATCT
>JABIHC010000023.1 GCA_018649825.1 Methanobacteriota archaeon | reverse complement strand
CCCAATATTTCGTTCATTTCATTGTAACTATGTGCCTTATCAATTGGGTACTTTTCTTCGGCACCCTCAAGGCCATGTAGGCGTCCATTCCACACTTCCATTAGTACATTTCGAGGCTCTACAAATAACTCAACTGACCACCCTTCACCCTTGATATAGTGGGCTATTAGTACACCTTTTTCTTCCTCCCACCCACATAGGTAGAGCATATCGCTACTGCTTCTAAAGGGATGATTGACATCATTGCTTCGTTTTGCAACTGGATTTGTACAAATAATTAGTAAATCTGAGGGGGCCAATTGACTCAGTAGTCTCGACTGCCGCTCCCTGTATTCTGCATCACAAATTCCCTCTGGCGCATCCGCCAATTGCGATATGAGGTCAGCAAACATGAATGGGCGGGTGGGGTAGTGCTTCTTGAGACCTCCCTTTGGCCTCAAGCGTTCTTTAGCAATGACTATTTTGAATTCGGCTTCCAATCGGGTAATATCCTCTTGCTATTTCTTACCCTAAAGAGACCAATGGATACAGAGCCAATTAATACAAGGAGTAAGGAAATACCCAATGCTACGAAGATGCTCTTGCCTTCCTTTACAGTTTCCTCTGATCCGGCACTAATCAAAGATATACTAATTTCATCCATAGCGCCATCATCATCTGTTACTCTAAGATTCAGCATATGGACTCCGCTTATTTCATGTTCCTCAAGGTGAAACTCATACAGGGCGCTAATCTCTTCTCCGTCAAGCAGCCAAGAAAAAGTCAGTTCATCAACATCATTACTTGTATCAGTAGAAGCATTCGCAGAAAACATCCATTCCCCTCCTTGCACTAATTGATGGCTGCTACCATCTTGAATAGGTATTGAGTTGAGGGCAAGATGGGCAACTGGTCCTAAATTGGTGACAAATAATGTCAAATTGGAGACATTTTGATTACCGGCTTCATCGGTAATTGTTGCTTTAAAAATCCACTCGCCGGTAATATTTGGAGTAATCAGTAATGATGGAACTGCATCATTTAAATATTGCTTTTCATCCTCATAAGGCCCTCTTGCAGAACCATCTGGTAAGTAGATAATCCAAGAATAATATAAACTTGATTGGTCATCAGTTTGACTGGCATCAATAGTAATCTTTTGCGCACTTTCATTCACCATATCCGGCCCAGCAAGGGATATTTCTGGTGGTTTGCGGTCAACAATAAGGGTATTTGGGATTATGGACCAAGATGAAAGTAGATTTTCATCACGCAATGCCCATCCAACATAATATTCTCCATCACTTAATTGGCTGACATCCTGAAGATTGAGACTAATAGAAAAACTCTCATCAGCCCCCCAAGTCCAATTAACAGAAAAGGTATCAACAAGTCCGCCCAAATTATTCCAATAATCTCCAATAGTATCCTCGCAACTTTGGTGGCCAGTAGAAATTGGGCACAAAATCAGGGTATTGGAGAGCGTAATATTCTCATCCACATTATAGGAATTACCTGTATATGAAATGCTTCCGCGGTGGGGGCCAGTACTTGGAGTAGAGGTCATAGCAATCATCGGAACATGGATGTCCTCGCCAATATTTGCAACAATTTGATGTATATTTCCTCCATTTGAATTGATGCTAATCATACAGGTACAGTTTCCATCGCTAATTGTTACATTCCATTCAGCAGTAGTTATCTGAACAACAAATAAATATTCAAAAAGCATATTGCTTGGGTCTTCATCATAAATCTCAATATTATGGAAAGGAGATTCACTTTGGCCATTTACCTGTAATATTTTGCTTTGATTATCCCATTGCCAACTTATCGTTATCCCATTCTCAGTTGATTGAGGTGAGAACAAAGAGGGGGCGAGGCCAAATGCTTCCTCGCTTTTTATCGCCTCTTTCATAAAATCCAAATTTAAATTAACCATTGTGAATAATAGAGACAATACTAATGCTATAGAAATAATCCTCTTCATTTATTCCACCCCCTGTTCGAATAGAATCAGGGGCTTCATCATGATACCTCTTTTTTACTCAGTATACCAATCGCATTGCTGTCCTTGTCCAGGATAACTGGCAGGGTCACGTGGGTTTGTGTCCCACTTGTATTCACAATAATTGACGTGTCCATCACCATCCGAATCAACATTTCTATCTACTGAATCGAATGGATCAAATTCAAAGTAGAATTCCCAACCTGTAGCCATTCCGTCACTGTCATGGTCTTGATAATAAACTTCGGGTCCATCTTCCCAAGCATCGCCATCTGTATCGTTTGTGATAGGGTTTGTTCCATTTTCAAATTCTTCATAATTGGTGTAATTCTCAAGATTATCATAGAACATTAGTCCGTCTGGCGTAGCTGGATCAATGTGGCAATTAGATGATTGAGGGTTATCGTGTGCAGGGCAATATTTCTTTAACAAACCAGTACGGTTCAAGCCATCAAGGTCGGGGTCCTCGCTCCCGTCATCAACACCATCAAAGTTTGAATCAAACAATGCAGGGTCCATTGTGCCTCTTGCACCATATGCCTCAAGGGTTTCATTGTCAACCAAACCCATTTCCATTGCCATCCGACTATAGTACACTTCCCAACCATCTGGTAACTTATCTCCATCAGTATCATCGTCAACTGGGTTTGTGTTCCAGCGTTCAGGTCCTTCAGCACTGTTGGTCAATGTGTCATTATCAACATCAAAAACATCATCCTGCAAACTTCCAATTGAAGGGTCAAGTGCCCATCGGCCATCACAATCACACTTTGAGTTGGTAGGGATATTGAAATTGGTTAGATTCATTTCAGATAATTCAAACTTCTTAACATTGATAAATCCACCGAGCCAGTTCTTCCACATATAACCGCCGTCTTCAAGCCCACATTCACTCATGGATTCACATCCAGGAGGTAGCCATGCTTCGGTAACTACCCAAAGACTATGCGACCTAGTATTATCTTCAATAGCTTCTACTTGCATTTCCCAGCCATCAAGCATTCCATCGGCATCAGTATCGTTGTTTAGAGGATTTGTTGGGTTCTGCCAAGGGCGAGGGACAAAGAGCACTTCTTGACCATCAAGTAGGCTGTCATTATCAGTATCTGAATTATTTGCATGAGTCACATAATTATCTGCTCCAGCAATCACCTCTTCACCATCAAGTAATCCATCATTGTCGGTATCATCCATACATGGGCTGGTAGAATAGGGGTCTCCTTGCCAGTCAAATCCGTTAATTGCCTCGGTATAATCATCTAACCCATCATTATCAGTGTCCGCGTTAGAAGCATTTGAGCCTAGGTCACAAACGGTTCCGAATTCCTTGAAATCGGTTAATCCATCTCCATCGGTATCCCAGTTTCCAGGGTCACTTGTAACCCAAACTCGGTTCACACCACTACTAACTACCAAAATTTCCCAACCCATGACTTCAATTCCATCAAGTAAACCATCACCATCTGTATCTGGGTTGAGTGGGTCAGTAGAACGTCCATCAATAACGCCATCACCATCTCGGTCTCGAGCATTATATTCCTGCAGATTGGTAAATTGTTCATCGACTTCAACAATTGATAACCAAGGAGTCAAACGGCTTTCAACAGTTTGGCCTAACGTAACATGTATTTGGTAAACAAAACCTGAGGTAGGGGCAACTAGAGGAATATTCTGCTTATTTCCTCCCGATAGGGTGATTTGAGCACGAGCAACTGTTTGGTTCGCTTCAACCCAATCATCAATGTCAAATTCAATCGCAACTACGCGGGCAGTATTTTCCAAATCAGAATAATATACAGTACCGTCATCATCGGCATCCCAGCCATCATGATCAGGGTCATCATCCCAATTATCACCATCTCGTGGGTTCAGCCCATTGCTTGCCTCCCATCCATCTGGCATTCCATCCACATCAGTATCACCAGTCCAAGGTGAAGTAAAATTGGCGGTGCCGTATAAGTTTGCAACTTGGTATTCTTCCAAGTTGTTTAGCCCATCTTCATCCCAATCGCCGTATGCATCTGATGCATTAGCAGCATCAAGAGTTTGTTCACTTGCAAGAGGTGTGCCAGCATAGGGGTGGTCATTATCATCTCCATAGCAGAATTCAAAACCATCAGGCATTCCATCTCCATCAGTATCCCAATCAGAGGGGCCATTTAGAATTCCATCACCATCCATATCCTCAAGATACCATGAAAGGCTTCCTCCACTAATTTCTGTAAAGGGTGCCATCTTTGTCTGAGTAACAAGAAGCGGTAGTCCGCAATGCGTGGACAAATCAACAGCACCATTGGCAATCTCTATGTCGTCAGATATCAAATCATTATCACTATCACTAGATAGTGGGTTAGTTCCATAACGTTCCTCTTCAAAGTTAAACAACCCATCTCCATCAGTATCTAATAATGAATCGCAAGAATGCTGACCGGCAATATTAGCCATGTCATCCCAATCGGGACGGTCCTCATCATTGTCCAACAATTGGCGTATTGCACTAATACGTGCATCGCTTAGTAAATCACAATTCCAGTTGCCAGAAAGAGGATTGAAAAGATTAATCTCTTCACCAGTGACTGCAGTTTCATTGTAATCCATGTAGGTAACTTCCCAACGGTCATTTAGTCCATCGCCATCTGTATCAGCATGTTGTGGTTCTGTGCCGTAATCTTGTTCTTGGCGATTTGTTAATCCATCGCGGTCAGGGTCGCCATTTGGTCCGTTTTCCGGGTCAGGCCAAGGTTCGGTGTCATCGCCTTGGCTAGTTGAATCAGTACCTGTTGAGGGAGGTGTATTATCATCTTCGGCCTCTCCATTATCAAGTGGGTCAAGGCCGTGAGCAACTTCCCATCCATCTCCTAATCCATCATTATCAGTATCGGGGTCCAATGGATCTGTTCCTATTTGTACCTCCTCAAGTTTATCTGGGATTCCATCTCCATCCGAATCAAGGCCTTGGTCAGAAACTTCCTCATCTTGGAATAAATCTTCCTCACCTGCAGGGTCAAAATCTCCCAAATCTTCGCTGGTTTGTATTACGCCAGTGAAACCTACAAACAACGATCCGAAAATCATTGTTACTACAATTGCAGAATAGGCCATTTGGTTGTGCGACAAGATCATTTAGACCACCTTTCATAGCCAGCCTAATGGCTGGACAAGTTGCTGACTCAATGTAATGCTTATCAAAGTTAAGGGTTAATGAGCATCAAAATCTCATAAATTACTCTTTTGCGATAATTCTTCTTGATTTGATGATAAGTTGCTGAGTGCCATTGTTTTCACTCCATTCAACATGGCCATCGCGTCCTTCGGACCGTTGCCAAGCCGCTAATAATTTCCCGCTGCCCAGTGCCGGATGAACTCCGCCATAAAATTGCATGATGATGCCACCATTCTCATCCATACTTTGGCAGGATTTGATACTGCCAAGTCCTTGAATAGAAAGCAATTCATCACCCAGTCCTATCCAGTCACTTGGGTTTGAAACAATGATGTGCTCCTCACTTGAAAGAAAGAGTTCCTTACTACTATCCGCTATCGCATCCCAAACTATACCTATTTCCTCTGGAATATTCTTCCAGCAGTATTGCCGGTCTGTTTCAATATTAGTCTGGACAAAGGGGTATATTTCTTTGACGATTCGCAAAATTAGGTCACTTGAAATTAGACACATTTCCACTGAATTCATTTTCCACCTGCCAAATGCCGGGGAAGTAGGATTGCTCAAGGGGTGATGCGAATGTTTTGTGGGGGCTGCATTTTCGAGTTTCCATTGCGGCTCAACACTGCCGACCTTTGGCAATGCTGCCCCCTTGTCCTCAAGCATTATTGATGCGCATTTTGCAGCGATATCTTCCCATTTCAATCGATATGAACGATTATTGACTTTACTATAATATGCAAGTGCTTGCCCACCTGATTGAGATGAGAAGGCTCCGCCAAAAACTTGGATTTCTGT
>JABIHC010000033.1 GCA_018649825.1 Methanobacteriota archaeon | reverse complement strand
TTTGCATCAAGCGCAATGATTTCATCATCTTCACTTCGAACAAGGGGGTTAATCTCAACCATCGCACAGTCGCGCGCAGTGAACATTTGGTAGAGCGAGAATAACATTTTCTGGAATGAACGACCAGCCATTTTTCCTAAGCCGAGTTTGGTAGCGAGATTCCTCGCTTGGAATCCCAATAGACCAGCCGAGGGATCAATCCAAACTTTGTGAAGCAGTTCAGGGGTGTTTTCTGCAACTTCCTCAATGTCCATTCCGCCTTCAGTTGATGCCATAATGAGTATTGATTTCTCCTCTCTGTCCACTAGGATTGCGAGGTAGTATTCATGGGCGATTGCACATCCCGCCTCAACGTAGAGGTTGTTGACGATTTTGCCTTCTGCGCCGGTCTGAATTGTAACTAAATTATTGCCGAGAATGTTTGTTGCATAGGTGTTTACTTCATCGGCTGAAAAAGCGATTTTCACTCCACCTTCCATTACCATTTCTCCGCTTTCGGGGTGATACATTGTGCCTTTCCCCCTTCCTCCCGCGTGGATTTGACTCTTGACTGCCACTACCTTTGAGTTGAGGGTTTTGTAGGCTTCATTTGCTTGCTCTACTGTAGTGCAGTGGATGCCCTCTAAGACCTTCACGCCTGCTTCCTTGAAAAGTTGCTTGCCTTGGTATTCATGTATGTTCACGGATTTCCCTCAAACCTCGCCAATTAGAGGTGCTCTTTGAACACTTTGCTCAAGGGGTCGATTAATAATTACCCCTAGTTATCGTATATTGTCGCCAAACAACGATTTTCTAACAACTCTTCTTTCTTATGTTTTCCTTCCGTAAATGACTTGACCCGAACCCTTGTCGGAGGTGCCATGGACGTCATTGTGTTGGCAGGTGGATTTGGCACCAGATTGCGGCCTTGGACCAAACATCATCCAAAACCGCTATTGCCAATATTGGATCGAACAATGATTGAGCATGTTGTCAGTATTCTGCCGGAAAAAATGGTTGGAAAAGTTATCATCGCTGCGGGTTTTGGTATTGAACAAATGCGTAATCACTTTGAAAATGTGGACTTGAGTTATGAGGTAGTAATTGTTGAGGAATTTGAGCCACTCGGAACTGGTGGTGCGATAGCAAACTGCCGCGATTACCTTTCAGGTGGCACTTTCTGTGTAATAAATGGAGATTTATTGACCAGTTTATCAGTGGAAGATATGCTTCAGAACCACCAAGCCAAAGGGGGGCTTGGTTCAATTTCACTTTGGCAAGTTGAGGACCCAAGTCGTTTCGGTGTTGCCGATTTCAGTGAGGATTCTGGTGTAATTAGACGTTTTCAAGAAAAGCCAAAGCGCGAAGACGCATTTTCAAATCTCATCAATGCAGGCACTTACTTACTCGAGCCCGAGGTCTTTGATTTAATGCCAGAGGGGGCATTCAGCATGGAGCGAATAGTATTCCCCGAAATGGCTGAAGCAGGGCAATTATTCGGTTTTCCATTTGAGGGTCATTTCGTTGATGCCGGAACTCCTGAATCATATATCATCGCTGCAAAAACGGTTATTTCCTATGGTGGATGGGTAAATGGCGGGTCTGTACCGAATGTTGAACAATGTTGGGCCGAAGACGTAGAGGACGCAGTTGCCAATATTTCTACGAGTGCAGTAATTGCAAACTCAGCATTTGCCACTGGCATTTCAATTGGCGAGAATGTTGAAGTCAAAGATACTGCTTGCTTGCATGATGTAAGAATAGGCGACGATGCAAAAGTGTCTGGTTGCATGATTGCTGCTAGAACTTCCGTTGGCGCTGGAGCAAAGTTGGAAAATGTAGTAATTGATTATGATTCAATAATCCCCGAAAACCACTCTCAATCTGGTGGTAAATGGCCACAAGATGAATAAGAAAATAATAGCACTTTTTAATTTGGTAATGGTTCAAAGATTTTGGTGAAAGAACCATTTCTTGTCCCCTTCAATGGCAATGCTGGCCTTCATTAATGAGTTGATTTGCTCGCATGAAGATGTAATTGCACACTGAGGATACTAAATAGGGCTGGTTGGCGGCACAACATGTGGCAGATAGTGTTAGTTTCACCGATCTCGGGGTCCCCGATGGTCTATCTCAGTTGTTATTGAGACAGGGTATTTCTGAGCCCTTTGAGGTTCAAACGGAGTCAATCCCAGATTCATTACTTGGGAAGGATGTATGTTGTAGGGCACCGACTGGCTCGGGAAAGACTCTTGCATTCGGCCTACCATTGATTACAAATTGTAAGCAAGCCGAAGTTCGAAATAGCCCTACTGCTCTAATACTAACTCCAACAAGAGAATTAGCAGAACAAATAACAACCGTTCTCACTCCGCTTGCACACAAGCAGGATTTGGAAATAATGTCAATTTACGGAGGCACCTCCTACGGCAAGCAGCGAAAGGCTTTGGACCGTGGTGTTGACATTGTTGTTGCTTGCCCAGGTCGCCTTATTGATTTGATGGAAAGTAATGATGTTGACCTTTCCGGAGTAAATATTGTAGTACTTGACGAAGCCGATCGAATGGCAGATATGGGTTTCATTGACCCTGTATGTTATTTGCTTGACAATTGTGCTGTAGACCGACAAACAATTCTTTTCAGCGCAACATTGGATGATGAAGTTGCGGATTTAGTTCGGGATTATCAAAATGACCCAGTAACTATTGAGGTTGGACCAAAGGAAGTCAGTATGGAAAGTATGGCTCACCATTTCTGGCTCCTCAAGAGTTCAATGAAACCAGACTTAACCAGTGAAGTAATTCGCCGATGTGGAAGAACCATCGTTTTCTGTAGGACACGTAGAGGTGTAGACCGTGTGGGAGACGACTTAGGATATGATGGTTTAAGCATCGCAACTTTACATGGTGGACTTTCTCAACGCCAACGTGACCGAGCAATGGAGAAATTCGCTGAAGGCTGGTGCGATGTCCTAGTGGCTACAGATGTAGCAGCAAGAGGCATCGATGTCAAGGGAGTGGAGTGTGTAATTCATTACGACCCTCCGGAAAATGGCAAGGCCTACAAGCACCGAAGTGGAAGAACCGCAAGAGCTGGGGAAAGTGGCGTAGTCATTTGTTTTGTTCAGCGAGCGCAAAAAAGTTCATACATCAAAATCCAAAAAGAAGTTGGAATCAGATATGATTTCAATCCTCCTGATTTCAGCGAATTACCCGAAATTGACCCTGAGGCTCTAAAGAATGCAAAACGCCCTCGTAGACAACCAACCCATGATTCTGGTCGTAATGACCGAGGTGGGCGTAGTGGCGGCGGTGGTCGTGGCGGCGGTGGTCGTGGCGGCGGTGGCCGTGGCGGCGGTGGTCGTGGCGGCGGTGGCCGAGGCGGCGGTGGCCGAGGCGGAGGTCGTGATGGCGGCAGAAGCGGTGGCGGAGGTCGCAGTGGAGGTCGTGATGGTGGCAGAAGCGGTGGCGGAGGTCGCAGTGGAGGTCGTGATGGTGGCAGAAGCGGTGGCGGAGGTCGTGATGGTGGCAGAAGCGGCGGTGGCCGAGACGGCGGTCGTAGCAGCGGTGACGGAGAACGTCGTGATACTCGTAGTAATTATGGAAGTGGCCGCAAAGGCGGTGGACAAGGCAAAGGTCGCGATGGAGGCCGAGGCGGAGACCGAAAAGGTGGCAGAAATGGAAGCGGCGGCAAATTCGGCGGCGGTAACCAAGACGGCAAGGGCGGCGGCAAATTCGGCGGCAAAAATCGGAAAGGCAAAGGGCCACAATAATCAGCCCAGTATTTTTTCCTTTTCCCCTTACTACTTTCTAATTATAACTTATTTTTCAAAGACATTTTGGTTATTACAGGGCATAGGCTCTTGAATAATACCCTCGCAGGATAAATCATGCAGAGTAATGATGCACCTCTCGTAGTTGTTAATGCCAAGACATATGCTTCAGCCCAAGGGGATGGGGCTGACTCACTGGCGAGTTTAATGTCCCAAGTCGAGGCTAAGGGTGTAAGGATGGTGTTGTGTGTTTCTGCTTTTGATTTGAGTTCTGTTGCTGCTGCAAACGCCAATTTGGAAGTATGGGCCCAACATCTTGACCCTGTCGGACTAGGTTCTCACACAGGTTGGCTACAACCAGATACTGCAATTCACCGAGGAGCAGTTGGAACTTTGATTAATCATGCAGAGCACAAAGTTGAGATGAGTCATGTCGCATCCCTTCTTTCCCAATTAGACGGAGAGATACCGGTGTGCGCTTGTGCAGCGGACCTAGATGAGGCAAAGGCGTTGGCAGCAATGAATCCAAGTCCAACATTTATCGCAGTTGAACCTCCTGAATTGATTGGAGGAGATATTTCTGTCACCTCTGCGGACCCCAAAATTATTTCTGATACCGTTGCTCTGGTTAAGTCGGTAAATCCCAACGTGCGAGTACTGTGTGGTGCAGGGGTAAAAACCGGCGAGGATGTACTTGCTGCTTTGGAACTTGGAGCCGAGGGTGTTCTTCTCGCCAGTGGCGTAACAAAATCTGCTGACCCAAAGGGTGCATTAGAGGATCTCTTATCCAAACTCCCTGAGGCCTAAACAACACTTGGCCCTAGATTAATGCACAAAATGCATCTGCGACATATTGAATCTATGTAATTGCACTTGCGAAGTAGAACTTCAATTGTAAAGGTCAAAACCACCTGCGCTGCTTGCTTTTGGTGACTTTTTGGTTGTTGCACCAATAGTAGCAGAATGTGTTGGTGGTTCAGTAGCAATATTAGCTCTTGAAAGAACTTCTTCAAGTGCGACAGAAATAATTTTCTCTGAGATAACAAGTTTGTCTATTGCAGCCCCCTCATCAAGTGCGATTAGTGCTGAGTGGGTGAGCAATTCTTTGACCCATGCACCGGTTAATCCGCTTAATTTAGCAGCAACTTTGCCGACATTAAAGTTGATTTTTATGTTGTGTGAGGTTGCAACATTGAGCATCAATGCAGAAAGAGCATCCTTGTCTGGCAGTCCTACCTCAATTATTGCATCAAATCTTCCAGGTCTGTTTCTCAAAGCCTCATCCAAATGTTCAACATGATTACTGGTTGCTACGGTGATCACACCAGTGTTATCTTCTGCTCCATCAAGGGCGTTCAATAGTTCTCCAAGTAATGGGTTTGAGCCAATTCTTCTGTCAAGTCCACCCAATGTATCAATGTCTTCAATAATTACAATTGAAGGAGCAAATGCTCTTGCATGTTTGTATATTTCAGTAATTGTGCCAACTGTTGATACATCATCGGATGTAACATAAAAGGCAGTTGATTCACCTTTGTTGTTCAATACTGCTCTGCAAAAAGAAGTTTTCCCAGTGCCAGGTGGTCCGGCGAGCAATACACCTCTGCTAGTTGAAAGACCCAAAGTATTGAGTGACTCCATATTTTTGAGGAATCCAAATACATTTAGTTGCAATGAGTTTGCGATTTTCTCGTCAAGAACAACATCATCCATTCCATAGTTTACGTCAATTTCCAAGAAATTCAAATCAGCACTTACAACTGCGCCCTTTAGAGGCCCCTTTTCAGCGAACCACTTGTCAACCAATTTAATGAAATCACTAGCCTTACCTAAGGTAGAGTCACAATGGCAAGAAACACAATATTCGCCATCAAAATCTCTGTAAATGTGAACTACAAATTTTCTTTTTGATTCCTTATGGATTGCATGATGCCAACCGTTTGTAGTAGCATCAACTTCTATATTTGGACCAATTTTGATGGATGTTTTGGCTAGTGGAAGTTTTGCCCCCTTGTCGTTATATCTTGTAGCTAGAACCAATTCAAATTCTTCTTCAATAAGTTTACCAACTGAATATATAATGAGTTTGCCGTAAGCCCCTGTATATCCCTTGGTATGGGTATCTATATCTGCATCTTTGCCAATAAATTCGTTTAGATCCAGTTGTGATTGACAGTATTTTAGTTCAGGTCCATTCAAAGATTTTCTTGCCATCTTTAGTAGATTTGAGATTTCCACATGGGATATCTTTCCCCATGGTGTAACAAAATATGTGTCTTGCATAGCCATCATATCCTGGTCAATATCGCTTTTCATCAGTTCTTTTCCTCCCTTGGTTGAATTATTATCTATTTGCTTTTCAAGTTCTTTCATTGCTTCTTCATCAAAATGTTCTTCAAATTCTTCAACGTTCAGTCCTTCATTATTTTTTTTGCTATTTTCGTTTTTCTTTGGCATATATTTTTCTCCTTTTTTTCTTGTGTTTGTGTATTAGTCCCTTAACAGGGAAAAAGTCAAATTGTCAGCGCCCTATGCGATCTATTTCCATGTATTTCCTTTCAACGGTACAAATGTCGAATTAGTTGTGTTGTGGGCCCCTTTCCCTGCTTTGAAATGATTACTACTGAAAGTGGAGAGGGCTCAAATAGTCCTGAGTGATTAATAATTCCTGATTTCCCGCTTGCTTTCAATACATTAATACCAGCAATAAATGCTCCAAATGAGGTATTTTTTCTTCCTGTTGTCCCTAGGACTCCAAGTTTATTTCCTGCAAAGAGTGAACCTGTAATGATTATTTTATTCACAGCTTGACATTTTCTTACATATTCTCTAATGAATCGGATTAGTTCCTCCTTTTCAATTCCCATTGCAACTGCTCTATCTGAATCAATGAAAACTTTGCTGCAGCAATAGTATCCGTCATCGCCTCCGCCGCCATTTGGCCAAACAAAGACTTCTTCTCCTCTGTTGGCAAAGCAATTGTGAGGGTCCTTGTCATCCAATATTGCATCTATCAGGCAGTCCTCAAAAGGACTTGTTTCTTCATCTTCACCGTTAGGTAAATGTTTTGGGTCGCTAAACATGTTTCATGTATTTTTTTAACCTTACTTAAACCATGAAGCAAAATCCTCTTTCCATTTGAGTTTTTTTTGTGTATTTATGTAATTTTTTCTTCATTCCCAAATAGTATATTCTCAAAGGGTTATAAAGGATTTCATTTGATAGAATGCGATTTTTTCTTATACGAAAATAACATTTATTTTTTCTACTAAAATCAAAAGACTTTCTTCATCTCCAAAATCAACCCACTGAAAGCAAAAAGGAATTGGAAAAGTGAAACAATTTTTATTTATTCTAATGCTGATTTTCTCATGCTGATTCCAAAAAAATCCATTATTCACTCACAAGAGCGCATTATTCCTCGTTCAATAATATGTGCCGTA
>JABIHC010000114.1 GCA_018649825.1 Methanobacteriota archaeon | reverse complement strand
TTTTTCACCCTTGTATTGATTTGTCGGACGAAAAATGTGGATTGATTTGCAAAATATTATCCCACATTTTGGATGGGATTTTTGGCATTATTTACATCATTAGAGGTAATAATCTACCTGCAAAGTAGCACCAGGTTCTACTGAATACTTTTCAAAATCTGTTTCTCCGATTTCCCGAAGTGCCGATTCATCGGTATGAAATTCACCGGTATGCGAAACAGTTCTTGACATGATTTCAATTGCCGCATCAGCACATATTCGAGCCTTCCTACTTCGCCTTACCATTTCATCACCGCCAAGTGCCTTGTTATATCTAACCGCAGCAGTATCTATGGTGGTTGCTGGCCACATGGCATTGACTGCAATTTCATCTGGCTCTAATTCCTCTGAAAGACCGAGAACTAGCATTGACATACTGTATTTTGAAAGGGTGTATGCTAAAGTGCCACTAAGCCATTTTGAATGAAGTGCAATAGGTGGTGCAAGAACAAGGATTCTTCCATAATTGCTCCTTCTTAAATATGGCAATGCCGCTTGACAAAGAGCGAAAGTAGCACGAATATTGACATCATGAACTAAATCAAAGCGCTTTATTGGAGTCGACTCAAAAGGTGCAATAAATAGCGCACCAGCATTACATGCAAGAGCATCGATGCCTCCAAAATGAATTGCTCCTTTTTCAACCGCATCTGCTATTTCCTCTGCATTTCGTAAATCAACTTTAGCACAATAGGCATTTCCTCCGAGTGCCTCAACTTCCTCCTTCGTTTGTAATAATGAGCCAGGTAATTGGCCTTCCTGCATGCTTCTACCGCATAAAATTAGGTTTGCACCTTCTTCGGCAAATCGCAAGGCAGTTGCCTTACCAATACCCCTGCTTGCGCCAGTGACCAATACGGTTAGGCCTTCCCAACTAGTAATCCTTCCCTCAGCTTTCAATATCATTTCCTTTGACATTCCTATTTCATCGGGATTAGATAACCCAATGATTCCATCACCGTTCTTCGCATCAGAATTTGATATTTCTGAAGGTGAGGCGATACTAGAATCCGAGTCACTAGAGAGTAATTCGTTAACTAATTCGATGTATTGCATCTTGGCATCCTCTTGACTCATACCAAGGCATTTTTTCCAGGCCTTCCATTTTGCCACTGAGACCAAACCCTTGGCAATTGGAATGCATCCTTTAACATCGCCTTCATTACCCTGTTTGTATAAAGAATACAAACGTAATAATGTGTCATCATCAGGGCGTGTAGAGAGGCGGTTTACCTGCCTCTGAGCCTTGCTAAATTTGTGTGCAAGACCCGGTTCAGTTATCTTTTTGGGTTGTGTATCATTACTCATAATAATCTCTCAGAATGTTTTGACAAGCGAGGTTTGAGCCATTTTTCCAAATGTTCTCGCCGCTGGGATGAATCATCTCTTGAAGTATGTGTATGACGGTCAAGTAGATATGCCTCACAAATTATTTGATCTTTGTACTTCATCAATAAATCATAGTGCTTACGACCTAATCTATCATCAACAGATGCTTGAAGTAGCAAAATAGGTGTGTCTTTTGGAAGCCCCATATGAGGGATTTGAGCAGTTGCATAACGGACCGTTAAGTCTGGATGTATTCGCTCATATTCTTTTCGCAGAACTTGACGAATCCAAGGCATTGTTGGCCTTAGAATAGTTGGAATTTGATCTTCAATGATTAGGGGGAATGAGGTTGCTGGACTCTCAAGCATCAGCCCAGACACTTTATCTGTCCACCAACTTGAGGGATAAGAAGCCAGTCGAAGGCCAATATATCCACCTACGCTATGCCCATAAATCCAAAAATTTGAGGGAGGACAATCATATCTTTCTAGAACTGCATCAAGCAATGCCTCAATATCAGCAGTAACCTTTAGCGGTGTCCAATTATTGCGTAAGTTGCAATTGCCATGACCACGTAAATCCATGGTGACAATATCCATCCCTTGGCCTACCAGATGCAAGGCACGACTTTCACCACTTGCCATAGAAGAACCATAGCCGTGAATGTATAGCAATAAATTTGGATTTCCCTCTTCGGCGATTAGGTGATGCCCAATCATTTTGTCACCACCCCATCCCGAGAAATGGATTTCTTCCCAACGCTCATCGATTAAATTATGTCTCTCTTTCAAAGGAGTTCGGAGTATCACTATCAGAAAGAACTTACGTAAAATTAGCCAAGAGGCTATTGGAATGGATATTCCTATAAAAATCCAATATATGGGTGAAGAAATAATGCTAGGTTCTACAAGGAGAAAAACTAATTCAATAGTAAGAAAAATTGTAAGCAATACCGGAATGTCAAACCAACCTGTGGAAACTGTTGGTAAGTAAGATGCCGCCCTAGGATGTTTCGCCGAGTTCAAAAGAGAATTGTGATTTTCACTCACAAAAGTACCTCCGGATATTCCATCAAGTGTTTATGCCCAGATTGAACTTTTGCAGCAAGACCAATGTTATCAGGCAATATCTCATTAAAAAATACATCTGCAAGTGCTAGTTTTGCTTTATAGAAATCATCTTGCACACCTGCCTTCTGTGCCTCAATGCAAACTCCTGCCATTTTAGCCCACATGAATGCCAACATTGTATTTCCAAAGTAGGAAGTATAGTCAGTAGCACTGCCTGCAAGGAAATGCGGGTTACCCATGCCTTCAGAAATCATTAACAGGGTTAACTGTTGAAGTCCTTTGACATTTTGATATAACGGTTTTGTGTACTTACTCATACGCGCATCATCGCGGTTCTCCTCAATAAACTCAAGTAATGGCCACATTAAATGGCGCAGATTTTTTCCAAAGTTTTTGGTTATTTTACGACCTGCTAAATCTAAAGATTGTATTCCATTTGTACCCTCCCATATAGGAGCAATTCGGACATCACGATAAAACTGCTCGACTCCATATTCGGTACAATATCCAGCACCACCCATAACCTGGATACAAAGGCTGGTTGATTCGCAGCCGAGGTCAGTTGCATGTGCCTTTATGATTGGAGTAAGTAAGGACACCAAGGCCTCAGCGTGCACTTTGCCCTCGGAGTCACCTCTTTTTAATTCGTCCAGCAAGGTGCCAACCCAAGTACCTAAGGCTCTGCTTCCTTCATTATTCGCCTTTACTTTGAGAAGCATTCGCCTTACATCGGGATGAACGAGAATTGAATCTGCAGATTCGTGCATATCTTTTGTACCTTTAAGGTCACGACCCTGGCGTCTCTCCTTACACCATTGTAATGAGTTTTGGTAGGCAACTTCACCGAGACCGATGCCCATCATTCCTGTTGCAAGACGTTCACGATTCATCATCTCAAACATTAATTTCATCCCACAATTTTCCTCACCTACTAACCAGCCAATTGATTCGTCAAAATTAAGTACACAAGTAGGCGAACCATGCAAGCCCATTTTTTCCTCAATTCCGCTACAAGTGACGCCATTAACCTGCTCAGACAATAGCCCATCTTGAGATAAATATTTTGGAACAAGGAATAATGAGATTCCATGTGTACCTTCGGGTGAATTTGGCAATTTGGCCAATACCATGTGAACGATATTTTCTGATAAGTCATGTTCGGCAAAAGTAATGAATATTTTTGTCCCACTTATTTTGTATGAGCCATCGTTCTGAGGTTCGGCTTTACTATTGATTATCCCTAAATCTGTTCCAGCATGAGGTTCAGTTAGACACATGGTTCCGCACCATTCGCCCAAAGCCACCTTTTCTGCATACATGTCAATCAATTTTTGCTCAGCGTGCTCAGAAATCAATTCGTAAACACCCAAACTCAATGCGCCGATTGTGGACAAGGCCATATTTGATGAAATGGCAAATTCATCCATTGCATTGCGGAGGAAAAGAGGTGCTTCCAGCCCTCCATGCTCTGCTTTGGCAACAGTTGCAAACCAACCTCCTTCAACAGCCGCATTCCACGCCGTTTTGAATGAAGGGGGTGTTGTCACTTTACCATTTGTAAATGTACTGCCAATGCGGTCTCCATCAACATTTGATGGTAGCCAAGTCGTTTGCATTAAATCAGCCCATTCTTCAATCATCATATCAATAGTGTCGCGGTCAAAACCTTCGTAACCGAGCCTTTGATTCATTTCAATTACATTGAATACCTCATGAAGGAGGAAGTTATAGTCTCTTATTGGTGGATTGTATTGAACCATTTAATCACCTCAATTTCGTAGTGGCTTACCTTTTGCCAGCATATGTTCCATTCGCGCCAAAGTATCTTCATTTCTTGCTAGGCGGAAAATTGCTTCCCTTTCAAGAAGAAGAATATCATCTTCAGTCATTTCAAAAATATGATCTGCATCAACGCCCCCACTGAGTACCTTTGCTAATTCTTTAACCACAACAACATCGTGTGGTGTTGCTTTTCCAGAAATTGCTAAATCATTGAGAGCCATTTCCAGTGCTAGAAGTCCACTTGCACCTGGCAATTTGTAAATGTGAGGCTGAGGTGGTTTGTAACCCTCTTCAACCAATTCAAGGACTTTAGTTTTAGCATCAGCAAGTAAGCGATCACGATTCATTGTAATTCCATCTGAAGGTTGCAAATAGCCTAGTTCCTTTGCCTGTATTGCAGACTTGGAAACTTTGGCAGTACCTATTGTCTCAAATGCCTTGACAACTGATGCCATTGGACCTCCACCTGCAAGTCCAAATTGTGGAAGACGGGCGAGTAATTCCTTACATCCGCCCCATCCAGGAATTATTCCCACTCCAACTTCAACAAGTCCAATGTATGATTCTGAATGTGCTTGAACTGCATCCACATGGAGAAGTATTTCGCAACCGCCTCCTAAACACATCCCTGAAGCCGCAGCAACAACTGGAACTTCAGCATATTTTAGTGCTTGATAGGCTTCTTGACCAAGCGAAATAAAACCTTCCAATTCCTTCCACGCACCCAAGTTGGCAGCAAATAGTGCTAAACCCAAGTTTGCACCAGCACAGAAATTAGATGAATCATTGGCGATTAATATTCCCTTCCATTTGGACGACGATTCAGCTAAATCAACAACCTCAAGAATCATCTTCATTGAGTTAGGATCCATTGCATTTAGTTTAGAATGATACTCAAGTAATAATACTCCATCTCCAGCATCCCAAATACTTGCACTCGCATTTCTTTTTAATGGAGTCTTAATGCGTCGCTTGATGTCGCTTACTTGCAGTGTTTCGGGTGGCCGCTCTATGAGAGCCAGTTCGCCAGAGATAGTGATTCTGCTTGGCTCACCATTACTAATTTTGTAAAAGCCACCTGCTTTATTGGCCTCCTCAATTAGGAGAGGGATTTGATGTCCAGCCTGTTGTAAATAATCTATTAAGTTTGAAATTCCGAGTGAATCCATCATTTCAAAAGGTCCTTTTTTCCAATTATATCCTACCTTCATCGCACCATCGATTGCCGAAATATCTTGACTAACACTTGGAATTAATTTAGCTGCATAAACAAAGGTGTCAAGTAAAATGTCGCGTACGAATTGTGACCCAATGTCACCATGTTCAAATAATCTTAATAGCCCTTGTTTAGCCATTTTTGCAGAGGGAAAAGCAGATCTTCGGTTGGCTGGAGAATATTCACCACTAGTAAGATTACGTGCTTCCTTTATTCTATTATCACCCTCGGTATTTAGACGGTAAAAGCCTCCTTTGCCCTTTCTTCCAGTGTAGCCTTCGGAAATCATCCGTTCAATTATTTCCCCACCATTGCCTGCTATTTGATGAAGCATGTCTTCAGCAGGTAAATGGTCCACCATACTTTGAATGACATGAGGGACTAAATCTATTCCTACCAAATCCATGAGGCCGAATACTGCAGTTTTGGGTAAGCCGATTGGGCGACCAAGCATGGCATCGGCTTGCTCAACTGATAAACCGTAATCCAAGGTTGCAGAAATAGCTCTTTGAACAAAATAAATCCCCAGCCTATTACCAATAAACCCAGGTGTGTCATTACACAGGGTAACTCTTTTCCCTAGCCTTTCATCAGCAAATGTGGAAAAACGAGAAACGATATCAACATCAACTTCATCACCGGTTATTACCTCAAGGAGAGGAAGGTATCGCGGTGGATTGAAGAAATGGGTGATCATAAATCTACGCGCTAAATCTTCATCCATGCCAATAATCAAATCGGAACGCGGCAGGGTACTAGTATTTGACGAGAGAATTGCTTGAGGCGATAGATATTCGGCTATTTTCTGATACACTTGATGCTTGATGTCTAACCTTTCAAGAACAACTTCAATCACCCAATCTCTATCTTCAAGGAGATGAAGCCCATCTTCCATGTTTGCAGCCTTTATTCGTTCAGCATTATTCGGGTGCATGAGCACCTCGGGATTTGCTTTGAGCATTGATGCTATTGCATTTTTGGCAAGTTGGTTTGGATCATTTGCATTTTTTGGTACAATATCAAGCAAGACAACATCGCATCCAGCATTTGCACAATGAGCTGCAATACCTGCTCCCATTACACCCGACCCAATGACTGCAACTTTACGAATATCATCACGCGGAACTGGAATTTCAAGAATTTCTGAATTAGACACGGTTAATGTCATTTAGTCCACCTTCTCAAGGATAGTTGCAATTCCTTGCCCACCACCAATACACATTGTTGCTAATGCCACACGTGAACCATTACGCGCTAGAATCTCAGATGCCCTTCCTACAATCCGGGCACCTGAAGCACCAAGAGGGTGGCCTAATGCCAATGCACCACCGTCAATATTTACTATTGAAGGGTTGAGCCCCATTTCCTCAATTACTGCGAGTGATTGAGCGGCAAAAGCCTCATTTAATTCAACAATGTCTATTTCTTCGAGTGATAATCCCGCCCTTTCCAATGCTTTCCGACTTGCTTCAACTGGACCGATCCCCATTATCTCAGGAGAACAACCCGACACTGCAATACTCTTTATTCTAGCAAGAGGTGTGAGCCCATTCTCTTTAGCAAAACTTTCAGAACAAACAAATACAAAGGCTGCACCATCGGTTAATGGAGAGGAAGTTCCTGCGGTGACTGAACCATCTGTTAGGAAAGCAGGACGCAATTTGTTAAGGGTTTCTTGATTGGTATTTCCCCTAATACAACCATCTTCACTTACTATTCCGCTTTCAGTTTCAATTGGAATGATTGAAGAAGAAAAATTATTTGCAGTAGTCGCAGAAACCGCTCTATTATGGCTCTCAATGGCGAAGGATTGCTGATCTTCCCGACTAATCTCATAGAGTGAGGCTAAATTTTCTGCAGTCAAACCCATGTTGGTGAAGACCTCGGGCATTTCAGTCGCGAGACGTGGATTTGGCAGGGGGTTGAAGCCAGACATTGGAATTCTAGTCATAGATTCTACACCTCCACAAATGAATGCATCTCCTGCACCCATGGCAATTCTTCCCGCAGCATCATGAATTGCTTGCATTGAAGAACCACAAAAGCGGTTAACAGTCACACCACTAACTTGACTGGGCAAATCAGCTAGAAAAGTAACCATTCTTCCAAGGTTGAAACCTTGCTCGGCTTCTGGAAAGGCACAACCAACAATCACATCTTCTATTTTTGATTTATCCACGCCAATTTTTTCAAGTAAACCAACAATTACTGCTGCTGCAATATCGTCAGGTCTTACTTTGGCAAGAGAACCTTTGTTGGCCGGTGTGAACGGGGAGCGGGCGAAACCACAGATTACGGGATTGTTTGTCATCATCCTATCATACACTAGTGTAATTATTAAACCTACAAGTTAAAAAAAAGAAAGTAACTGTAATTATTCTTACTTAGTGCACCAAAACACATGGGCGCAGGCATCGCTTTTTGACAAAGCCAAGGAGTTGGCCGCCTCACTTTAAGATTTACACCGGCTCCGAAAATATTGAAAACGGGTGTGATATTACCTGCAAAATGAATGAGGCGCTGCTACGTAATGATTCAAGCGCCGAGAGGGAGATTTGAACTCCCGCGGGACGAACCCACGTGATTTCCAGTCACGCGCGATACCAGGCTATGCGATCTCGGCTTGAGTCGCCCACCGGCCCTTTCCGTATAGGCATAACGGGTGAATCCTGAGGTGTTTTCAAAGCCTGCCAAGCGAAGCGGTTATGATAGAGTGGCGTTTCGGCGGCTTGTCGCCACTGTGGCATAGCGGTATTGCACCTCATTGGTAATGAGGAGGTCGTGAGTTCAATTCTCACCAGTGGCTCCTTTTGATATCATTTTTCTCACAAATCATTTACTTATTACGACTAATAATTCAAAATATTGAGTGCCATGCGTAGGTACTATTGTTCACAAATAATGATTGAGAAACTGCAATTATTTTTCCTACTTCAATTAGTGAAGAATGTGAATTACTACTTATTCTGAATGATAATTCACCCCAAGACAACTAGATAGTGTAGTACAAACGGCGTAAAGTCTCATTATCCCCATTCGGCTGGCCGCTTCATGGCAGAAGAGTCCGAGGGTGCAAATGCATCCAAGGAAGAAACGGCTGATGCTGCAGAAATTGCCGCTTCGCCTAGTGATGCAGGGCTACTAAAACTGTCAAATATTGAACGCACTGACCTCGCCACAGACTTCCACCCTGCGATGTCTCATGTTGATGACATTACACAAGAAATAAAATTTCACTTTGCTTTGATTCGCGACACTTGGACAATGAACCATATTCGCACCCTTATCATTGGAATATTGGCATTCCTAATCGGCTCAATCTCTGAGGACATTGTGACCGGCGGCAACCCTTTCACCAGTGGGCCTGCAGGGGTAAGGGAATTAGGCGGCTTTGGCTTTTTTCAAGTAGCTTTATCCATTGCACTTTGGTTTTGGTTTATCATTGAACTTTGGAAACTTTTTCCTATTATGAAAGGACACTCAATAAACCTCCTTGTGACCTGGGGTGCTGGCATGGTTGGAATGATTTTATTTCATATTCCTAATTCAGATTTCCCGCTTGCAGTTTCTTTTGGTGACCTTCTTGGAGGATTAGTTGGTGTTGCTGCAATGATTTTCTTTTCTTTTATTGTGAAAATGGCTGTTTCTGAGACCCGCGATGAGCATGTTCGCGTTCGCCATTTTTCCGAGGACCCACGCGAAATTGAGGTGCAAATGCGCGAGCACAGTTTGAAAGCGTGGACAGGGTCATTTGTCATTTGGTTTGTCTTGATTCTCATCAATACATGGGCAGGTGTTCATTTTGTTGCTGAACGGCACGCTGAACGAAACCTCGTTCTAATATTGCACCTTGTTTCAGGTGTATATTTGATTGCAGCAACCATGCATGTGCTTTGGTATCCACAAATGATGCTAGGAACTGATACAACCAAAGTTTTGTCGCACCGCGCAAGAGAATCACATCGCTATGATTCCGACATTGGAGATTCATCTAATCAAATCTCAAACGGGGCTTCAACAAATGAGAAGGAGGAAAATATGATTGCGGGTTTTTGCCCTGAATGCAATACTCCTTCTCCTATTCATCGCATGGCTGATGGCGAGCCCTTCGTCCCTTGTCCAAATGAGGTTTGTAGCGGAGGTGGAAATCCACTTGCTAACTGCCCTCAATGCAAAACCGAGTTACCCGCAAGGCTGACCTGTTCTTCCTGCTCAATCAACGCACCTGTGGCTGACTTTCTACCAAATGTGGAGGCATGGTGATGGATTTCAAACAACGACGCGAACACTTCCCAACTTTACGTGGTGACGACCCCCCTGTTTACTTTGATAATGCCTGTATGACCCTCAAACCACAACCGGTGATTGATGCCATTCAAACCTACTATAATGAACACCCATCTTGTGGAGGACGTTCTGTTCATCGATATGCTAATGCAGTCAGCAGGAAGATGGCTATGGCTCGGCGAAACATGTCAAAATTCATCAATAGTTCGAGCCCAAATGAAGTCATTTTCACAAAAAATGCCACCCACTCTTTGAATCAAATTGCCCACGGGCAAACTTGGCAAGAGGGCGATATTGTCCTTACTAGCGACCGCGAGCATAATTCAAACCTGATTCCTTGGCTGCAACTGGAAAAGGAACAGGGAATTGACCATAGAGTAATCCCGAGTAATGCAGATAATACCTTTGACATGGAAGCCTTTGAGGCCATGTGCAGTGAAGCCGGAGACAATTTGAGGGCGGTATCATTACCCCAAGTTGGCAATCTCGATGGTGTTGAATTCCCTATTGCTGAGGCTTGCAAGGTCGCCCATGATTTTGATGCCTTGATGATTGTTGATGCGGCTCAATCAGCACCGCATATGCCTGTTGATGTTCAGGCGCTTGATGTTGATTTTATTGCTTTCAGCCTGCACAAAATGCTCGGTCCTTCCGGTATGGGCGCTCTTTGGGGAAGATCAGAATTATTGGAGGACATGAGAACTATTTCCGCAGGTGGAGATACGGTCAATTGGTCCGAGTACGGCAGAATGGAATGGGCATCAGCACCACACCGTTTTGAAGGAGGATTGGGTAATTATGCAGGTGTGCTCGGCACCGGTGCGGCGATTGAGTATTTGACGGACATTGACATGCAAAAAATCCACGACCATGAAGTTAAACTCAATCACATAGTCAGTAATGGTGTCCGTGATTTAAGCGGCATTGACATTATCGGCCCTGAGTCAGCAGATTTACGTGGCGGCATTTGCACCATGTTGGTTAACGGTCAAGATTCTCATGACCTTGCAGTGATACTAGATGAGGGTACTAATTGCATGGTTAGGTCAGGTATGCATTGCGTTCATTCGTGGTTTAGAAGCAGGGGTCACGAAGATGGAAGTCTGCGAGCATCTTTCTATTTTTACAATACCGAAGAAGAGGCAAAATATTTTGTTGATTCTTTTCAAGAAATTCATGCCGCCTTATTTTGAGGGTAATTTAGGGTAAAGCGGCCACTATGGCCCAATCTCCAAGTTTTTTCCCATAAGCGAACAATAGTATCTTTGAATACCAATGCACCATCCGGCTAACCGGTAGATACTATGGAGGAGAGTGAGTTACCCCCTATCCCGGACCTACCGGATTCTATTTTTGAGGACAAAGATGGCTCTCTTGTTGAAGATGTGCAAGTAGGTCAAATCCAACGCTTCTCAATGCTTGATGATGATATCCAAGGGCTTCGCACGCTCATCGCAGCCCTTTCTTTCGTCGCCATTTTGCTTACCGCCGCAGTAGTTGGAGTTACTTTGCGAAATTGGCTACAGGAAGAAATCGATTCAGTTGCAAGCGAACAACTAAAGGCGAGGGCGGCGAAATATGACGCCTTAGTCCAATTCGACCAAGTTGGCAATTTTACCGGAGATGGAGTTCTCGTCTGCATTGTTGATTCGGGAATAGATTTGACTCACCCTGATCTTAACCATGTGACCCTGCGCGGTTGGAAGGATTTTATCGGCAATAATCCGAACCCCTATGATGACCACGGGCATGGAACTGCGATGGCAGGAATATTGGTGGCCGATGGACAGTTAGTCGGAAAAGCAAGAGGGGTGGGGTTGCTAGTCGCAAAAGCACTTGGTGGAGAAGGTCAAGGAAGTGATGAAGGCGTGGCAAATGCAATAGATTGGTGTGTGGATGAAGGTGCAGAAGTTATTTCTCTTTCCTTAGGAGGTGCCCCCGGAATCCTACCTGCTCAATTCCAAGGAGATGGGGCTGCGGCTTCGGCGAGAGAGGCAATTGCTCAAGGCGTTTTTGTAATCGCTGCTGCTGGAAATGATGGTCAAGACCAAAATGATGATGATGTTGATAGCCCAGGTAGCGAAGAGAATGTTATTTGTGTTGGCGGGGTCAATGATGTTGGATCACCTTGGGTTGGCTCAAGCAAAGGTGACAATAATGGTCGCTTCTCGTCTCTGCCATTCATTCTACCCCGAAGTGACCCCGATAAGAAACCAGAATTAGTTGCACCTGCCGAGCGAGTTCCAATAGTAATGATTGGAGGTGGCTGGGGTGTTGCAGATGGCACCAGTGCGGCAACTGTGTATGTTAGTGGTGCAATCGCCCTTCTATTGGAAGGACGGCCAGACCTGCAACGCAACGGGAGTGCTGGGGGTCAACAAGCAGTTGAAGATGTCAAATCATGGATTCAGCAAAGTGTGAAGCCTCGTGATGGTCAAGATGGCCATGATGAAAAATATGGCTATGGCCTGCTACAAGTTGCCGAACTTATTGACAGGGCCGGCGCCCAGATACCGGAGTAAATCTTTGCGCATTGTTCATATGGGGTCAAGTATCGTCGCATTATGGTGGAAGTTTGCATGGAACGGTTAGAGTCAGTGATTCGAATAGTTGATAGCGCCACACACCTTAAGGGACTTGATTATGAGTTCCAGTGTATATATCTCGACCCACCATTTGACTTAGGTCGAACCTTCAAATATTCAGCTGTCCTCGATGGCCCTGAATTCAAAGACACTTGGGATGGTGATGAGTACGCCGTTTGGCTAGACCATTTACTGAAGCAATGCAAGAAAGTCCTCGCCAAGGATGGCATCCTGTTTCTACACATGAGTGCCGGACAGAGCCTGGTCCCAGAAATGGTGTTGAACAAGCATTTCTCCAAAGTGGAGAAGATTTTCTGGCAGAAAGCACACGGAAAAAACACCGTAAAGACCAAGCTTGGAGCGGTTGTTGACATCATCTTCATGGCCAGTGAAAGCAAGCGTAAATTCAACCTCGTTTACGTCCCTCTTGATGATTATTATTTGGAGAACTCCTACACTCAGAAGGACGAGCGTGGCCTTTACGGACTCGGCGCAATCAAGCATGACAAGACACGCAAGGGCCACTTTTAC
>JABIHC010000024.1 GCA_018649825.1 Methanobacteriota archaeon | reverse complement strand
GAAACCATTAGCACTCGATTTCCGCGTGAGCGCTCAAAGCGGAATTGAATATCTGGCGGTAAATAGCAGCCTGCAACATGACCTAGATGTAAGGGTCCATTGGCATAGGGCCATGCAACACATATCAACACATGCTCGTCTACCATGCAATTCTCACCAAGCCTTCGTACAGGCCACCCCTCTTTGGTTTTTCACTATTTACATACAAACAAACTCGTCCTCCGACTGAAAGCCTAAAGAACTCTAACCATGTGCGGGAGTTGGGAACTTCTCCACCTAGGGGCAAAGCACGAAATGGAATACAACCTATTATTGTTCTACTTAATCCTCGCTTTAGGCGTTTCTTTCCTTTGCAGTATCCTAGAGTCTGTCCTCCTTTCAATATCCCATGGGCATATTAAATTGATGCAAAATTCAGGGAAGCGAAGCGGAGATATTTGGGCTAAGTTGAAGGAAAACGATGCAGTGAGCCCTATTACTGCTATTTTGACCCTCAATACTATTGCCCATACCATGGGGGCTGCTGGAGTAGGTGCAGAAGTGCAACGACTTTTTGGAGAATCAGCACTTACAATTTCATCTGTGTTTCTAACCATTGGTGTACTCTTTCTTTCTGAGATTTTGCCAAAAACCATCGGCTCAACTTATTGGAAAGGACTTTCCGCTCCTGCAGCACATGCAACTTTGTTTCTTACTCGATTAACTTATCCAATTGTATTTTTGATCATTGTTCTTAAGAAAATGCTTCCGCATCAAAAGGTCGAACGCGTAACTCGCAAAGAATTAGCAGTATTGGCTGACATCGGTGAGGAAGAAGGGGCTATTGAGGCTGATGAGGAAAAGGTAATAACGAATTTATTACGTCTTGCAGAAATCTCTGTAAAGGAGGTAATGACTCCTCGAGTAGTAGTTACTGCCTTCCCGATTACCCATACTATTCGTCAGGTATTGGATGAAATCCCAATATTGCGGTTTTCTAGAATACCGGTTTATGGCGACAATATTGATGACCTTAAGGGTTTGATTATTCGAAGCGAAATATTAACTGCTGCGTCTAATGATGAATGGGACAAAACATTGGGTGAGTTCACCAACCCAATAAGGACTATTTCAGATGAGGCAAATGTAGATGGTGCACTTGACATATTCCTTGAGAGCCGGCAACAGTTAGTAGTTGTGCAAGATGAATTCGGCGGCACCTCTGGCATCTTAACAATGGAAGATGTTATTGAAACTTTACTTGGTGAGGAAATTGTTGATGAAACCGATGAGGTTGAAGATATGCGTGAATTAGCGATGGAATTGACCAATGATGACGGCGCATCTTCCTCGGTAATTTCTGACGAGTGATGTTTCCAAATTGTCATTTTCTCATTTGAGTTGCGAGTCATCGGTATTTCTTTGTAAAAAATTGATTACCAATTCATCTCTTGAATGGCATATTTGAGCTCCAGCATGTGTTAATTTCTCCAACAAATGAGTTTCTGAACCAATGGGCAGAAGTGGTTTGATATGGTTGAAATGTTCGCGCCCAAGCCTTGAATCATCTTCAGCTTGAACAACTAAAATTGGACACTCTGGCATACCCCAAGTTGGAACTTCCAAATATGCTTTTGTTAGAATGGGGTAGTGTGGATGCAATTGTAGCCAAACAGTTTTCATTCTATTACGAAAAAATGGCATAAAGATTTTGAGAATTCCTTTGTTATCTTGCTCCATAATTAAATTATAACTGGTCATTGGAGATTCAAGAATCAATGATGCATATGGCAAAAAATCGCCATCATCAACTTCATTTTGAATCTGCTCATTCACAAGAGGGTAGTGGCGAGAAAAACCTAGGGCAATAAATCCGCCGAGGCTGTGTCCATATAGTGAGAAAGAAGTGATTAATTCCACATCACCTACTTCATGCAAATTGGCCAATAAAAACTTGAGGTCGAGTACTTGTAATTCGGCGGTAAACAGTTCACTTGGTTCTGCCGACCCATGCCCTCGGTAGTCAAACATTATTGCGTGATACCCCTCTTCGAAAATCAAATTTGCCCGATCAAGCATCTTCATTGATGAAGAAGTCCATCCGTGAATTAGGATGACTAGGGGTGCCTTCTCTCCATGAAACCGTGAATACACGGGAATTGAATGGCCTTCGTTTTGAAGATTAATATTTGTCCAATCGGTGTGGTGAAAGGGTGAAGGTTTCATGCTCGGGTGACGAAATACATATTTTATTACGCTATTAGAGGCCAAAGTAATCAAAATAATAGTTGCCGAATATATCGTAATTGCCGCAAATACATCTAGAGCATTTTGCATTAAACAAGTAAAAATAATAACTACGCATAAATGTAGTGCAAGTGAAGTGAGTTTCACACACTCACCAGCAATTATTCATCTTTACTTTCAGATTTGACCTTAGCCTTACTTGCCTTTGCCTTTTTGGCCTTCTTTGACTGTTTATCCGATTTATCAGATTGGCGCTTCTCATAGTACTCGCCGAGGTTCTCAAGGCGTGCTGCCCATCCAGTTTCTTCACCTGTTGGCACATGTGCAACGAGGTAGGCTCCAAAGGCAAAATCCCACAATGATTGCTTGCTTTCTGACTTTTTCTTAAAGAAATAATTAGCGACAGGAATTGACAAACAAAGAATTCCGATTATCAAATTCACTGCATTGAGTTCAGCATCTCCAGTCGTCCCGATATTTGACTTCGCAACAGCAAAAAATAATCCAGCCGCAATGAAAAGAACATCTAAATTAGATAGAATTCCATGAAGGAAGAATGGCTTTTTCCCTGTATATTTGATGTACTTAGTCCGAGATGCGAATTGACCAATGCTGCGACCCCACTTACCAGGGACGATTACGATGTTAACAATGGCCATCAATAGGCCACCAATAATAATCCAAGTTGCATTTGAACCAGCGAATACATTCAGTGCGATTCCAGTTATGAATGCGCTCCAATTCCAAAAGAAATTGACAAATCCTGCTGCAGCACGGTTGCCAGTACTTGCAAGCATAAACTCCCCTGGAAGTTCACGGTTAGGTGCTTGGCGCTGGCCACGTGCCTTCTTTTGTCGCGCTGGCTTAGCAGCCTTTATTGGCTTAGCCTTAACTGGCTTTGCCTTAACTGGCCTTGCTTTTTGAGATGCCGGTTTCTTTGCTGCCACTTTTGGCTTAGCCTTAGGTGCTGAACCACCTTGCATTCCATCTGCTTTGTCTAATAGTCCCATTTAATCAACTCCTGAAGTATGCACCCATTTCTTGGTATATGGAAAAGTCATTGCTAGCAACAAAGGCACTAATTGCATCCTCTGGCATTTCACCCAATTTACTATCAACTAAGTTGAAGAAATTCTCTCTTGAAGCATCGTCGGCTTCACTTGGGTTACTGGCTACTTGCTGGTAAAGGGCGAAATCAGAACTTGCTACGAATTCATCAATAGCACCTTCTGGCATTTTCCCAAGTAAATCATCAACAATGCCAACGAATGAAAGGAAAAGGTCATCACTTTCAACAACTTCAGCATCATCGCCTAGCAATGAATCCATTGACTCCTCTCCTGCAAGGACTGCCATTATCAATTTTCTCTCATTCATTAGAGTTTGTAAAGCAGGTTTCAACTTCTTTAGTTGACGAGAATTACCTTTGGCTTTGGCCATTTTGTATTTCGGCTTCAACTCACGAATTTCATTCTCAATAATTGAAAGTTGCTCCTGAAGTTCTTCTTCTTCATCAGCAGATAGATCATTTTCTAGTGGCTCATCATCAGAAATAACTTCTGCCTTAGTTTCTACTTCCTCATCTATTGCAGGAATATCATCATCAACATCTTCGCCGATTAACTCAACAACAGGGGCATCACGAACTGCAGCTTTTGCAGCTTCAGCTGCTTGTCCACGCAAGACGATGATTTCACGGTCCAATTCATGCCCAAAACGGTCTGAATACCGGTCAAGTAAACTACCAGTGTCCTTTTCGCCAATACGGTCAATTTGGCCATAGATTTGCTGAAGAGGTGTTTCACTTCGCTTCGCCCACATTTTTGAATATTCGTCGTCTTCCTCTACCTCTTCTTTTGCTTGTGCTGGTGTGTTTGGAGTTTGCGGTTCAGCAGGTAGTGATGGGCTCTCGGGAGCAGGAGGGAGGATATTGCCGACTGGGGCAGGAGGGGCAGGGGCAGGGGCGGTACCAGGCAATGGTGGCATCTCTCCAAGTCCAGGTGGCGGAGGTAATGGTGCAGCACCGGGTAAAGGTGGCAGAGGGAGCCCTGCAGCAGGTGCATTTCTCCTCTTTGACTTCTTCTTGCCGAACGCCATATGTGTCCCTCAACGACCCTGTGAACAAAGACCCCGTATTGAAGATTCGCCTATATCGGGATAGCATGGTGCCTATCGGCCCTTGCAATTATGTTGCCGAAATCACACGAATAGATGAATAATGGGGGCGAAAAGCCACCAAGGCATCAGTAAGTTCAATTGATATTGACATGAGAGGATAGCTTAGGCAGAAGGTGCCAATTTAGCCCACCCCTTGAGAACTAAAAAAGCAGCAACTCCTTCAGGTAATTCCAACATATCACCACAATTTGTGTCAATAGAATATTCCCCCACTCTAGTACTTGCATGCTCAATAGTAGTCTCTACTTTAATTGATTTTGACATCGGCAAAGCGATTGCTTCGGTAAGGGGGTCAAAAGGGTTTGAGCCATCAGGGTCTAGTCTATCTAGTGGAAATTCACTGACGCGTAGCCCACATTTACCGTGCAATGAGGTTGGCCAGCGAATTACACGGCGAGTATCGACGGTTACGACTTCGTCAGTTTCACCTGCACCACCGAGTACAATCCCTCTATCACTTCTAACAATGTCAATGAGTGCATTACGGTAAAAATTTGGGTCTCCTCGTTGTTTTCCCCCAAGGGCATTCCAATTCCCATTCAGCAATCGCCTACGCCGTTCGGGGTGTTCAATTAATTCAGCAATTTTTTCTACTACAGTGGGGCCTCTCTTGATTGATTTTCCACTTAATATAGCTGAACGGCGCATTGATTCAATCATTTCATCAATGACTGGCTTTGCCTGTTTTCGTTCACCCTCTCTAACAGTATCTAGGCGTTGTAAAGTTTGATTCAATCCCTCTCTTAATCTCTTTGTCCATCCACTCGCATCTGGGTTTTGCCATTCTTCTAATGCCACTCCTACGTCAATCCCTTCTCCTCTTATATGGGCTACTAATTCCCTTCTAGCCTCACTGTCAAGGTGAACAATAGTTGGGTCGCGGTAATGCAAATGGTATCCTCTGTGCCCGGAAAATGTCACTTGCAAGAATTTCTTATCAAAGCCAAATTCAGGCTCCAAAAAATCATTCCAAAGTCTGTGTGCCTGTTCGCGTATTGCAATTAACATGCCTTCAAAATCAACATCGCTGATTCCGGGCAAGTGGTCACCATCTAAATCAAAAATCAAATCCGCGCCTTTCCACTCTTTTTCCACCATTTTGTACTCTCGTGGCTTTCTCCAGTATGCAGTACTATAGAATGCGGAATGAGGTGGTGAGCGTAATAAAAATTGGCGCAAGCGAGAAGCGTCATCAAATGCCCGATGACGCAAAGGAGTGCCGCCACCAAATGGAATAAACATCCACTCTCTCATTCGTAAACGAGGAGGTAGCCAAAAATCGGATGTACGATAATACTCACCGAAAAGATAAGCAAATTTAGCCCAACCTGTGCTTGACACTTTGCCACCAAACGACGAAAGCGAGAGGGGGCTTTTCAACTTGCCCTATGGTTTAAAAAATGGTTTTTCCAATTCCTCGTCATCAGTGATGCTCGAGGCGCCGGTTGCTTCTTGATAGTGCTCCCAGCATAAATAATTTTCATTATGAACCATCGACTCACCAAATGTCATGCGTTTATTGCATACATTACAAAGTGGTCCAATTTCACCAGATGGGGACAATGCAATGGGTACGTTGTCATGCGGCATACTAATCCTCAACCCCTGCGGCAGGTATCAAGTCCTTGAACTCGTCGCTCGAATACTTAGAAAAAAACGAAACAATGCCCTTCTGTACCCACCAATATTCACATTATTAATGCGTATTTTCAATCTTAGAAGCGTTGGAATAATTAATGCTATCTGTCTTGGTGTCTCGTGAAGGTCTCAATTACTCATTGGATCCGATGAATTGCATACCGTCGACATCAAAATCACCATCAATCAATCCGAGTTCTTGCCCCTCCTTTAGGAAAAGGCGAATACTCATTCTTCCATCGTCTCCATAGTCGATTGTACGCTCGTTAACGTACATTGAAACGAATTCCCGATTTGTGTCATCATCAATTCCTCTCCCCCATTGTTTGGCAAATTCAAGGGCAGCATCAGGTGCCTCAATTGAATGCTCTATAGATTTTTTAGTATCCTCTGTAATTTGCAACATCAATTCTTCACCGAGGTCATTTCGAACAACATTCCCTCCCAATGGTAAAGGTAACCCACCTGTTTTCTCACCCCACCAAATCCCGAGGTCAACTAGGACATTTAAATCATCATCGACATAAGTTAACTGGCCTTCGTGTATGATGAGGCCAGAGAGGTATTCTCCGGTGAGGATTCTAGGGATAATCTCATCAAAAGGAACGACGGCTACTTCTACATCTCCCCAGCACAAGCGCAAACCGAGGTAAGCACTTGTCTTTAGTCCTGGAATTGCAATCGGCTTACCGAGTGCATCCTCTTTGCTAACTCCTTCCTTTGCTACAACCATTGGCCCGTACCCCTCACCCATGCTGGCCCCACAATTCATAAGTGAATAAGAACCAGATATCTCAGGGAATGCATGTATAGACACAGCACTTACTTCTAACTCATTTCGCATTGCGCGGTGATTTAGAGTTTCAATGTCTTGCAATTCATGAATATACTTCAACCCAGGAGTAGCGAAGGCGCCAGTTGTTAGTGCGTGAAACATAAATGCATCATCAGGATCGGGCGAGTGACCAATAGTTATTACCTGAATGTCGGACATTACCATCAAACCTTGCCGGCAGAGGTTAACTTTCAAACCTTCTCCCGAAAAACCACCTGTTCAGTTGCAAATCAACTTGTAATGTGAATTTTTTCCGAAGCCTCAATACATATGACATATTAGAGAGATGCGAGGGAAGAGTATGTGCTCTAGTACTGGTGACCCAAAAACCAGCGCATCGGCGATATTACTTGTTCTTATTTTTTCTCTATCTTTGCAAATTCCTTTTGCTTCAAGTGGAAGTTCTTTAGACCAAAGCGGATTGGGTTTATCGGGTTTTTTACCTGGTATTGATCAAAGCGACGATTCATTATCTGTCGCTTATTCCTTAGATGGAGAATATTTGGCTGCAGGTTTTAGAACCGGAGTGGCAATATATTTGGTTGAATCCGGAGAGGTAGTAAAACAAATTCCTACAAATGACCGGGTGGAGGAGGTGAAATTTTCCAAAGATAGCAATTGGCTTATTGCAGGCATGAAAAGTTTTCAAGCTACTCAGCCCTCCATTATTGTAATATCAAAGGAAGATAATTGGACAATTACCGATAGTGCGACAGGGGGGCGCGATGTAAATGCAATTGCTATCAGTGATGATAATTCACTTGTCGCATTGCGTGATACTTCAACTGGAATTACTGAGTATAGCAATCCTGGATTTGGTAATTCAGTAAAATATGACAACGTACATACTGCTAGTGTAACTTGTATTTCTTACAATTCTGATGCTTCGTTTATTCTTTCCGGTGACGAAGATGGGCGAATCGTAAAATGGATTCAAGGGTCTTCACAAATTGAGGATGAATGGTTTTTCTCCTCCGCAGTAGCAGATTGTGCATTTGACCCCATTGAAAATCGCTTTGCGGCATTATCAAGTTCGGGTGAGTTGAGGATATATTCTAATTCAGGTGGACTTTTACTTACCGAACAACTAAATTCTGCTACTACCATTCAGTGGGCAGATGACGGCAGCCGATTCTTCGTTTTGCAAGACATTGGTGCGCCAAGAATTATTTCTTATGCAACTGGTTCATGGGACATTGTTGATTCAACTTCAATTGGTCATGCGGCTCTGGATTTTTCAATGCACAGTAGCAATGAGATGCTTGCTATTGCTTCAGATTCAACAAATGTTGTCCTTTATTCATCTGACTATATCCCTGAAGGATTCGGACTTTCCGGAACCGATACTGACCGTGATGGAATTCCAAATGATATAGATTTGGATGATGATGGTGATGGGATTCCTGACGTCTATGACCGCGGTGATGAATGTCCAAATTCTGATTGTTCACTGGATGCAAACTTAGAACTAATTAGACAAATTAACATAGAAATTATTAATCGTCAATTAGTAATTCGCGACACTGTCCTCTACTCATCTGAAATCAGTTCGGCAATTCGTAAAATTACTGCTGAGGCTATTGATGGTACGGCTGAAACTATCACAGAACCTGAAGTAGATAGGGTTGCACAAGCATTATGTGACAATATTCGCCAGGAGGACGTGTTTTATGCATGGGATAGCATTGTCGCTATTGAGGGCACAGATATGTCAAACCCATCTTTTGCCTGTTATGCGACATCAGGTCTATTTGGAGTCTCAAAATATGATGAAATCACGCGATTAAGTATGACATGGATTACGACTTTCAATTTATCTCATACTCCAACTCTTCCATACAATATTAGTTTTTCAGAAATAATTCCGCATATTGCCGGCAGTGCCGCCCAAATCGCCCCCCTTTCGCCAATAAATCTCGAAGTATCGATGGAAGGTGCCATTTCGTCCGAAGTCCCGACATGGACGAGCGATTCTGGTAGATTGGAGTTATTTATTGAGGCTAAGCCCCTTGCTGAGCCAACTGCAACTGATAATATTCTTTCCTTTGCATTTGCCAATATTATTTGGATTGTGCTTGTCATTATTGCTCTCGCACTTGCATTCGTGGGAATAATTCGTAAAAGAAATTCGTTTGATTTATCTCTTACCGACGAAGATGAAGAACCTAGTTCTTATCAGCCTTCTGATGACGATTATGATGAGGATGAAGAATGGACAGATGATTCAGAAGATCAAGATTACACCGAGGAAACTCAAGAATGGGATGATTCTGTTGGCGGCGATGCATGGACAGCGGATTCAGGTATTGCCCCCCCTGCTCCACGAAAAGGGCCGCCTTCAAAGAGGCAGAGGCTCGGTGAAACATCAAAGCAACTGTCTTTTCAGGACGAGAAACCTCAACGACGTAGGAGGTCCGAAGGCCCGAAACCTGCAGGGCGCACACGTGGTTCATTGGCTGATGTTGCTGCAACCCAGAGTAATGATACAGATGTCCCAACTGAATGGGATTATGGTTGGGATGGCGCATATGATGATTCGCAGGAAGAATTTGGATACGAACCTCTATTGAAAGAACTTCCAGTAAAGGTGCGAAAGGTCAAACTTGAGTCTAACGAACCAACTAGCAAGACCAACACAAAGTCCGCTCGTAAAGTGAAAGTGAAGGAGAATAATGAAGATACCTCAACTGCCCCCACAACTCCTAAAGTCGCAAAGAAACGGAAAAAGGTTAGCCGTAAGAAGGTCAGTAAGAAAAAAACTGCCAGTAAATCCGGCGGTAATAAAAGCACTCAAAAAACAAAAACCGGCAAAGAAAACAATTCAAAGACGGCCAAAAAGGATGAGGAGGCAATGATGTCTTCAGCGCTTAGTAAGTTAATCAATACTGATGAATAAGACACAGGGAATAAGGACTACTCCATGAATTGGGCTTTTTCTTCCATACCACACACGTCAGAGAGGAATTTGTTTAGGCCACTTACTTCTTCCTCTCTCATTTGATTTGAAACTTCAAAAAAATACTTGTCAATACGCTCCTCATCAAAGCGACTCCTTTGTGAACTCTGCTTGACGACGCGTACTCTGCCCTCTGTTGATGCAAATTCTCTTAGAGAGGAAATTAATGCCTCATAAGCTTCTCTCAAAGCCGCAGGGGGTGAATCCTTCCTTGCTGCTAGAACTCCGAAAACCATGGGTAAACCTGTCAAGTCATGCCAGGCTGAACCTAAATCCATTTGCACGAGTTCGGGGTGCTGCTGAGCCTCCCATAATGCTCTATCGCCGATGAGCAATGCACCATCGCATCTTTCCAGCATTTCATTCAAGTCAGGCCCCATTTCAACTGGACGAGGGTCCAGATTTTTTTGCTTTAATAAATACAAAAGGAGGCGCTGGGAAGTTGAACTATCACTTGGCAAGGCAATATCGCGCATTTCAGCAACAGGACGGCTGCCGAAAAGAAGCACGCTGCCGACCTCATTTGGTGCAGAAATCCCCATGCCCGGGAGGAGGAATAATTCCTCGGAATATTTGGCATAGTCGGCAGAAGGTATCGGTGCTACAAGACAATCTCCGCGCAATAAGTGACCGGTCAACCATGAAGGTGGCGCAGGTAATACTGACCACGCATTCGGCAGGTGATGGAATAGGGGGTCGCAATTTAGGAAAGAAACCCTTCCAATTGTCTTTAACCACAATGCTTCTTCAGTCATCCTTTCACCTCAAATCACCCTTAGTGAGACACCTTTACCCTTTGGTGGTATATTTGCGGAGTGCGTAGCAATGTATTCTCTGAAGATTGTATATTTTGAATTTCTAAGTACAGGAATCTTGCCTGCGTTATTTATTATTTTAGCAAGTTGAGACATATCCGAATCAAGCGGTGTTGTTGAGCCAGCAAGATGCATTATTGATTCTTGATGAACAGTACCGTCAAGATCATCGGCACCGAATTGTAGAGCGAGTTCTGAAATTTCATCACCCAAGTTCATGCGATAAGCCTTCAAGTGTGGGATATTATCCAGCATTAGGCGACTAATTGCCATCGTTCGTAATATTTCAGTTCCGGTTGCAAGTTGCGCTTCGGGTAAGCGAGATGAATCAGGGAGGAAAGGGTACGGTACGAAGCACTGAAATCCACCACTTTCGTCTTGCTGACGACGTAATAAATCCAAATGGTTTAGGCGTTGTTCAATAGTCTCAATTGTACCATATAGCATAGTACAATTTGTTGGCATGCCTATTTCATGAGCACAACGATGAATCTCTAAGTATTCTGCGGTAGTTTCTTTGCCCTTGCAAATAATATCTCGTATCGAATCATCAAGAATTTCAGCCCCACCACCCGGTAATGAATCTAATCCTGCATTTCTTAGGCGAATAAGAGTTTCAGAAACACTTAATCCAGAAATAACAGAGAGATGGTTTACTTCTACAGCAGATAGTGCCTTGATGTGAATGTCTGGAAACATTTTCTTGGCCGCAGAAAACATACCCTCGTATTGTTCAATACCCCAATCGGGGTGTAATCCGCCAACAGTATGTACCTCATCAACAAAGGGAGCGTAGAGAGAAATTTGCTGCAAGTAATCATCAATTGATAGAGCATAGGCGTCAGCAGATTTTTTTGTTCTACTAAAAGCGCAGAATTTACATGAAAGAATACAAAGATTTGTTTGATTCACATGGACATTGTGATTGAAAAAAACATCGTTTGAAAATCTTGCTTGACGAGCAGCGTTTGCAATCCTCCCAACATCAGTAAGTGAGGAGTGATTGTACAGGATAAGTCCATCTTCAATGGTCAGGCGCTGACCCGTGGATACTTTATCCACAATATCTTGTAATTCAAGGGGGAACTCATTTGCTGAGAGCAAATTAGCCAGCACAGTATGCCATTCGGGATTTATTCCCGCCGAGTATTGGTCGGAGGTCCATGGCTGGCGTGCCTTCTGCATTATTTAGCCCGAATCGCCACGCCTTGAAGAACTATGCCTTCTTTTAGGTGGTAGCAAATTAGCAAACAATAATTCGAAATTGGTAATACTTTACACTAATATCATTCAATCTGAGATTTTTGCATTATGGTAAGTGACTACGAAGAAGCGGAGTAGATAATCGGTTATCTCTTCTTAATATTGATAAAAATCTTCCTAAATTCTTCAAACCAAAACACAACTGAAGCTGTCGCAGGTAGTACAATCCAGGTATTCCACGGTAATTTCACTGTGTGAAGTAAGGAACCAATGTCAATATTAAGGGAACCATTTGATGCTAAGCCTACTAGAGGTAGGGTGAAATTAGCGCCTTGGATAAAGGCAAATAATAACACAGTACTAATGATGAAAGAGATGTTTATGGCCTTATTTGAAAAGATACCTAAGGAAAAAATAGAGGTATCCGAACTTCTACAATTTAACACATTAAATAATTGGAAGAGCACAAAAACCGCGAATGCTGAGGTACATGCAAGGGTAAACTTCCATTCAGCCCAATTCTCCCACACGGTTTCAGATACACATTCACCATTTTCATCAAATACAAGGCTTCCCTCAAAGGCTATTGCTCCCCCATTCCAAAGAACTGGCTTTGTACAAACTTCGCTGGTAACAAGATGCCCGTCTGCGATATAGAAGATTGCCAAAGTTCCAATGACCATTATTGCACCAAGATAGAATATCATAATCATGTCCTTCATATTTGGTAGCCCTTCGTCAACTGGTCGAGGTGGTCTATCCATTACTTTTCCATGCTTTGTCTCTACTCCAAGTGCTACGGCAGGGGGACCGTCCATGAGAATATTAATGACTAATATTTGGGTGGCAGTAAGTGGTAAGCGCCACCCGAAAACAAATGTTGAGAGTATAATTAGAGCGACTGCAGCGACATTTGTTGAAATCTGATAGCGAACAAAGTTTCGGATATTTATGTAAATTTTTCTTCCCTCTTCCACTGCATTGACAATATTGGCAAAGTTATCATCTTGTAAAACCATGTCGGATGCATCCTTTGCAACATCGGTGCCAGCGATACCCATTGCGATACCGATATTAGCGCGAGATAATGCTGGTGCATCGTTTACTCCATCTCCAGTCATTGCTACAACGTGTCCCTTTTCTTGTAGACTGGTGACTATCCGCATTTTTTGCTCGGGAGTAACTCGAGAGAATACTGCAGTATCAACGGAGCGTTTATTGAGCTCATTTCTGCTCATAGTTTGCAACTCAAATCCGCTGATTGCAGTACTGTCTGATTCACAAATATCCAATTCTTCAGCAATTGCTTGAGCGGTAATTGCTTGATCACCGGTAATCATTTTGACCATTATTCCGGCATTCTTACAAATAGTAATTGCATCATATACTTCTACTCTAGGAGGATCATTGATTCCGACCAGCCCGAGAAGAATCAACTCATCTTCCATTACGTCGGCATCTTCCAAATCAATCCCCTCGGGGATTTGACGAGCGGCCAATGCGATGACTCTAAGGGCGTCAGCAGCCATGTCATCATTTGCCTTGAGGAAAGCAGAAAGAGTTTCTTCAGATAATGGGACAATTTCTCCATTCACTAATTCATATTTTAATCGGTCCTCCATGAAACTTGCGGCTCCTTTGACAAATAGCCAATCTTTGCCTTCCCATTCATGTAATACGGACATTCTCTTTCTTTCTGCATCGAAAAAGTATTCAAAGCGCCGAGGATGGCGAATTGCAAACTTGTCAACCTCTCCAACTAATTTCCAGCCAAATACAGCGCAAGCAGAATCGGTAGGATTACCGATGGCAGTCCAGAGCCCTTCATCCCGGAAAATACGGCTATTATGTGCTAGTGCCAAACAAGCAGTCGAGAGGCGGTAATCTCTTCTTTCATTAAGTGAAGTTAACCCCTCTACATTTATTTCACCATCTGGGCCGACTAAGCCTCCAGAGGTTGGATCAAACCCGCTGCCATTAACACTCCAGGTATCACCGCCGAGCCAAAATTTCCTCACGGTCATTTGATTCTTAGTTAGGGTTCCTGTTTTATCACTACAGATGATTGTAGTCGAGCCGAGCGTTTCAACAGCCTTCATCCGCCTAATAATTGCCTTGTGTCGCGACATATTTCGCATTCCAAGTGAGAGGGTAATCACTAAGATTATCGGTAATCCTTCAGGGACAATGGCAACGAAAATGGCAATGGCAATCATGAACTGCTGCACTAATACATCAATTAGCGGGACTTCACTATTACCTAATATTGCGAATACGACTTTGAGGGACAACATTAGTACTGCGACCACTAAAGCCACACCACCGAGGAACTTGCCGAGAGATTCCAATTTTATCTCTAGAGGAGTCTTTGGAGTTTCAGCATCGGCTATATCGCTTGCGATATGCCCGAGTTGGGTATTCATCCCTGTATTCACTACAATGCCGACTGCTCTGCCGGTAGCAACTAGTGTTCCCGTAAAAGCCATATTTGTTTTATCAGCGATTAGATTTCTGCCTTGAAGAGGTTCTAATTGTTTGCGAACAGGAATAGATTCACCTGTGAGTGCTGATTCATCAGCAGTAAATTGATATACCTCAGTAAGTCTAACATCGGCCGGAACATTAAGCCCCTGCTCAAGACGAATAACATCTCCCGGCACTAATTCTATCGTTGGTAATTCAATTTCAATTCCATCACGAGAAACTACACAAGACGATACCGCCATTTGCTTAAGAGCGCCCATTGCTTGCTCGGCCTTCTCCTCTTGCATGTAGCCAAAGAAAGCATTGGCAGTAAGAACTAGAACAATGAAAATCGCATCACCTGGTTTATTTGGGTGTAGGATTAGGGCTATAGTTGCTGCCAAAATAAGTAGATAAATCAATGGATCTTGGAACTGAGCAATAAAGCGCTTCCACTTTGGCTCCCGTTCATCCTCCTCGATTTCATTATGACCGTATTTCACTTGGCGGGTTTTACACTCAGCAGTAGTGAGGCCTTCTGGCCAAGATGCCAATTTAGCAAAGGATTCCTGAACCGTCAATTTAGACCAATCTGTTGCATCTTTAGCCAAAGGACACCCTCCCGATTAACTGCTTGCAGTTCTAATCAATACAAAAGCAAGAGGGTGGGGACTCCCGTTCAAATACTGAAATATTCATATAATATTCATTTTCATAATAATAATCTAACGCCTCTGAGTATGCCTTTTGTATATAATTCAAATTTAATTTCCATCCAGATGAGTAAAAAATATTAGAGTCATAATAATCGGACAAATTATTATCACTAACTGATTATATTATTCACTAGATTACTTGCTTTTTTTGAATAGGCATTCAAATTTACTAATCGCCTTGATAGATTTGAACCCTCGCTTACGCATTATTGACAAAGTAAGAGGGTTTCGCCGGTACATGAGCAGTGCCGCCGAACCCTACATCTCGGCTTCGGAAAATCCGAAAGAACTCACAATAAGAGTCTTCGCAATAGGAATAATTCTAGGCGGCTTGATGACTGCAGCAAATGCATATTTGGGATTAAAGGTCGGAATGACAGTATCTGCCTCAATTCCAGCGGCAGTTATGTCAATGTTAATTTTGCGAATAGGTAAATTCGAAGATGTTAGCATTTTGGAAAACAATGCCGTTCAAACTATGGCAAGTGCAGGTGAAAGTTTAGCTGCCGGTGTAATTTTCACCGTACCAGCCCTCCTTGTGATGGGTGTTTGGACTGAAATTCAATTGGTTGAGACATTTATTATTGCCCTACTTGGTGGCGTTTTAGGCACCATGTTTACAATTGCCCTTCGTCGTGTTTTCATCGTCGAAGAAGCATTACCCTACCCAGAAGGGGTAGCCTGTAGAGAGGTATTAGTTGCTGGAGAAGAAGGCGGTTCAGGTCTTATCGCAATCGTTTATGCCCTTATTATCGGAGCTCTTTATGGATGGTTTGTCAAAGGTTTCCACATCACCAAGGAATTAGTTCAAGGGGCAACCTCTTTCTTCGGCACTCGTCTATACGCCGGTTCGGAATTATCACTAGCATTGCTTTCAGTAGGATATATTGTTGGACTACGTATCGCCTCTTTCATTTTCCTCGGAGGAGTTCTTGGTTTCATGGTTTTGGTTCCT
>JABIHC010000025.1 GCA_018649825.1 Methanobacteriota archaeon | reverse complement strand
ATCCGTTTAAGAGTCATGGTTTACCGAGCATAAAATGCACACCTTCATTGACCTTTATTCTTCAACTAATAGCCGGCCAATACCCCATTTACTTGCGCAATGCACTTGGTGGAGTTCCCTGTGGGGCAACCATGGGCAAAGTACACCGCATGGGCCCAGGGGCTCCTTCAAACCCCAATCTTGCTCCAACTGAAGGGGGGAAATTACCGGCTAAATGGCCACGCCAACAAGATCATTATTCCGCCTTCAAGAAATTAATAGATATTGAACTTGAAGATGAATTGCAACAAATAGAAGAGCGATGGAAAAAATGGTCACACAAAAGAATGCGAGATGCAGGGCAAGCCCTTTTCAATCTAGTTGGGAGGCCTAACGGACACTTTTTTGGCGAAGCAATCATTTCATTTACTGGCAAAAAAGGTTCAGACTTGCCATGGCATCAATTTAGTCACGGAGACATTGTAATTCTTTCTCGCTCAAAACCTTGGGATGAAAAAGTAGAGGAAGGCATTGTCTTAGATCGCAATAGGCGACGAGTAAGAGTTGTTTTTCCAGAAAAACCCGAGGGGATAAAAAAGGGAATGTGGAGATTAGACAGAGGAGCAAATAGGGTGGCTCATGACCGAATGAGTGATGCCTTAGAATCATTCCATAGTACGGAAGGAGATGGGGGAACTGTCCTACATGATTTATTATTGGCTAATATTCATGATTTAGATCATTCCTCAAAAATGGTATCTAAAATCAATGGCAAAAAGAAAAAAAGTGATGTAAACTTAAATTCATTAATATTAAATGAAAGTCAAAAAGATGCAGTAAAGGCAGCTATGGAAAGAAGGCTAACCTTGATTCAAGGCCCCCCTGGTACTGGGAAAACACATACTGCTGTGCAAATATTGAAGGTTTGGGCTCAACAAGGAAATGGGCCGATTATTGCCGTTGCCGATAGTAATGTTGCAGTTGACAATTTAGTAGAGGGGTTAATTGAAAATGGAGTGAACGCAGTAAGACTCGGTAAAGCAATAAAAGTTAGAGATGGATTAAGGGCCGCAACCCTTGATGCAATTGTTGAATCTCACCCAGACCGAGAAGAAGTTAACGCACTTCTTGATGACGTCAATGAAATGAGCAAGGGAATCTCCAATCTCAAAGGAAGAGAAAGGGGGCTAGCTCACCGCGACTTAAACAGGACTTGGAAAGAAATTCGCACCCTAGAAACGAGAATTATTGACGATGTACTTGACAGAGCAGAGGTTGTTTGCTGCACTTGCATTGGTGCTGGCCATCACCTACTCGGCAGCAGAAGATTTCCCTATATGTTAATGGATGAAGCAACCCAAGCGACTGAACCAACTAGCCTTGTTCCATTAGTAAGGCAAGTAAGACAACTAGTATTAGTTGGCGACCATCGCCAACTGCCTGCTACAGTTATCAGTTTGCGTGCCGAAAGAGGTGGACTTGGAAGGTCTCTTTTTGAAAGACTAATTGAAGCAGGCATTACTCCTATGATGCTTCAAACTCAATACCGAATGCATCCTGTGCTCAAGGATTTCCCTTCGGGTCGATTTTATGATGGGCGTCTTGAGGATGGAGTTTCAGCAATTGAAAGGCCTGCACCAGCGGGATTTATTTGGCCGGATTGGGATGCACCAGTAGCATTCATCCCGATAGAAGGGGTAGAACAACTCGATTCAGAAGGCACCTCAAAATCAAACTTAGACGAAGCTGGGCGAGTGGCAACTCTTGTTCAAGAATTACTTGCACCTGGTGACTTAATTTGCAGAGATATTGGAATTATCACTCCCTACAATGGGCAAGTAAGGGTATTGAGTGATATTTTTGAAAATATGGGGGGAAGGAGTGTTGGTGAGCCATATGAAGGTCTTGAAATAAAATCAGTTGATGGTTATCAAGGGCGTGAAAAGGAAGTAATTATTTTCAGCGCAGTGAGGGCAAATGAAAAAGGTGAAATTGGGTTTCTGTCCGATAGGAGACGACTGAATGTAGCAATAACGAGGGCAAAAAGGGGATTAATTGTCCTTGGAAATATGAAGACATTAAGGCATGACCATACTTGGGCTGCTTGGCTAGATTGGGTACAAGAAAAGGGATTAGTTGCTTGGCATGCAGTAAATGGTTAAGCGGTGGATTGACAACCTGAACCCCTGCCCAACAATCAATGGCATCTAACACAGTGAGCCTACATAAGGGAAAGAAGAATCCAGCAAAAGAGATTGTTGAACAAGATTTCCCTCAAGGTGTATTATTGGCAACGGCAACCAAACGCGCCGGAGCGTATTTACTTGATTTGATTTTTATTTTTGGTATCCTCTTTGTCGCCACGCGAGGCACATTCATAACCTGGCTTTGGAGCGTGAATGAATTGCAAATAAGTTGGCATATCATCATATTACATTGGATAATATTATTCTTAGTCCATTGGCTATATTTTAAATATACCGGGATCTGGATGGGGCGTTCATTGGGCCAGCGGTGGTTCAGGATTGCCCTAGTTCATGATGATGCTTCTCCTCTCGGAAGAACACACTGGGGGCGTAGATCCATACGAAAAATCATTTACATCTTACCAATTATTGGACCTTTATGGTTTGGAATAAGGGATTTGTATCGAATTTCAAATGATGAAAAACATCAATCACGTATTGATCTATTGGAAAATACTGTTGCCGCTATTGATTGGAGCCTGCCCACTGAAACGAGAACAAAGTTAAGGTGATTTACTCAAATAAGCACAATCCCCTTCAAGTATAGGAGGCAGCGTCCGTAGGACGGGCGATACTATGGAGAGGGAACATAGTTTGAAAAGTGGGCCGCTAAGAGCCACTCTTATTCTTGCAGAAATGGACATTGATGATGATGACCTAGATGCTATCCACCTTTGTGTTTCAGTTGAAAATGAATCTGCAATTCCCATGGGTGGACTTGTGGCAACAGTAAAAACCTCTACTGGCATAATGATTGAACCAACGAGCGGAGTGACAAGTATTGGCCCCGGTCTATCAAGGGAATATGTTTTTGATTTCCATATTGATGAAGGTGAGTGGACATTTGTTATTGAACACGATGGGGCCGGTGGAAGGAAAAAACTTGATTTAGGGCCCTATGATTTTGATTTTGAATTTACTGCTAATATTAGCCGTAAAATGTCTAATGCAATGGGCAGCAGTATGTTTGAAGGAGCCTTTGACATGAACTTAGGAGATTTTGGCTCTGTTAGTGAAAGAGAATTGATAGATAGATCTGCAGTAATTCTCACTGATTACGAAGCTGAAGACTCTTTGGGAGGGGAAACCAAAATATCCATTGAGACCACCTCCTCAATTCCAGCCGCAAATAGTGAGCCCGTTAATGATGAAATGAGCGAAGAACATGCTATGTCTTCACGCAATGAAATACTCGAGCCATTATCGCCACCGGCTGCACCACTTTCAGCGCCACTATCGTCTCCTGCTGCACCACTTTCAGCGCCACTATCGCCTCCTGCTGCACCACTTTCAGCGCCACTATCACCTCCTGTTGCACCACTTTCAGCGCCATTATCTCCACCTACTGCGCCACCTACAGTTCCACCTCTTCCGCCTGCTGGACCGCCCGGTTCTCCATCCGGCCCTCCATCTGGCCCACCCTCCGGCCCACCTTCTGGTCCTCCATCTGCTCCACCCTCCGGCCCACCTTCTGGCCCTCCTACTGGTCCACCCTCCGGCCCTCCTACTGGCCCACCTTCTGGTCCTCCATCTGGCCCACCTTCCGGCCCTCCATCTGGCCCACCTTCCGGCCCTCCATCTGGCCCACCTTCCGGCCCTCCATCTGGCCCACCTTCCGGCCCTCCATCTGGCCCACCTTCCGGCCCT
>JABIHC010000088.1 GCA_018649825.1 Methanobacteriota archaeon | reverse complement strand
TCTCAAGGGGAAAACACCAGTGCAGACAATTCAAGTGAATATTACCCATCACTATTTGAACGACACAATTTAGAATGGAATATGTCAAACGACCATTCATTTGTTTTGGCTTTGGGCCCAAACACACCTCTTGAAGTGCAAGAAGAATATATTGAAGTAGATACAAATGGAGTTTGGGAGGGCGGCCCGAATAGCGCTACAGTCCACCTTTCATACTGGCTTCCAAGCAATACACTCGATGGCGAAAGAGTTCCAGTAGTATCAATTATCAGCCCATATTTTTCCTTTGGTCAACCAGGAAGTGAAAGCACCCCAACAAACATAGTAGGTGGTGGCAGGGGGGAGTTTTTGTTTTCAAACTTAATATCACACGGATATGCAATTGCACAAGTTGCGGTTTTTGCAACTGAAGAATCAACAGGTTGTTTTGATTATCGCGGCGATGGTGAAGGTTTGAGTATTGACACGGCAATAGAATGGCTCGGAACCCAAGAATGGAGCAATGGAAATGTTGCAGTATATGGTAAATCATACGAGGGAGCAACAGCCTGGGAGGCCGCCGCTCAAGGTAATGAACATCTAAAGACAATAATACCAATTTCAGGAACCACGGCCCTTCATCCACTTTTATACAAAAATGGTTCTGCTGAAGCACGAAGCCAAGTAATGCATAGCAATTATGGCGGCTCAATATTGGATTATGACCAAGATGATGTTGACAATCTTTGTGCCGATGTAGTAGAGGGTTTCCTCGCCGGCCCAGTTACTTATGTTGGTGGGGAAATGGACCCTTATATGGAAAATTATTATGATGAGCGAAGCCATATTGATAAGGCACTCGGAGTTTACAATGGTTCGGTATATTGGGTCCAAGGCCTTCAAGACTGGAATGTTGATCCTCACCAAGTTTTTGGTGGGCCACCGGGAATAAATTGGTATCAAGAATATGTTGATCATGGGTATGAAGTACGAGGTATGGTGGGCCAGTGGGAACATAATTATCCAGATCAATGGACCAAACACGAAGCCCAAGATAGTGGATATGGTGGTGAGGCAATCCACAATATGACGCGTTGGGATTGGGGTCAAGATTTATTTGAATGGTTAGAATATTATTTAAAAGACGTTGGGCCCAAACCTGATTTACATGTTCAAGTGCAAAGAAATGATGGAGAGTGGAGGGTAGAAGAGGTTTGGCCACCTCAAGACCAATCTTTTGCCGAATTACCACTTAGCGATTGCACCAGCACGGGTTCTTGGGTGGGGGGTGTGTCGGTTTTTGGTGGGGGAATTCAAACAATCACTCTAGATTGCCCTGCGTTATCGGAAAACACAGCGATACATATTTCTGGATTAGCAACTATTCATTTACAAGTTACTGCTAGTTATGATGGCGGACAAATCTTTGTTGAAATGCAAGATTCAGAAAACGGTTTACGCCTCGGCCATGCAACCATGGATATTAGATATCACGCAGGTGGCTATTCACCACAAACCGTGTTTACTGGTCAAAGTCTAACCATGTTGATGGAGTTTCAAGGAATTGATGCAATACTTCCTGCTGGACACGGAATTAAATTAGTAATGACTGAAACAGGAGAGGATTATTTGGCACCAGCTTGTGGTAACCTATGTCCAATAAATGTTGACACAGGTTCTTCTTCAATTTTATCAATACCCTATGTGTATAGGGATGGGTCATCGGTTTTCATAACCCCCCAACCCGCTTCTTAAAGTATTTAAGTAGGTTAAATAATTATTATTTTATAGCTAATCAATGTCCCCGTGGGTTCTATAATTGTAGATGTTATCCCAATAATCATCAAGGATTGCAAGGGATTCAACAATGTTTGTTACAGATAATATTCCATCTTCCGTTTTCTTCAGAAGGCGCATTTTTTCAAGTTTACCTCTGGCGTCAGCAACCTCGAAGTCAACATCGAATCCAAAGGTCTCGAGCAACCACTCTTCGACGCGATTGTCAAGCGCCCCTTCATCATAGTTATTTTCTCCCTCTAATAGGAGAAAGGCATATGCAAGAAGTGCTTCTTTTACTTCCTGTTCTTCGCCCAAATCTACAATCATATTGAGGACTGCAGCGTTGTTTGCTTGCCCTTTGAAGAATAGATCTTTTGATACTCGCGTTTGATATTTTTCGCGTGTTTTTTGATATGATAAATATGTCTTCATTACGTAAGTTCCAAGCGCAGCAAGGATACCACTTAGTAATGAAAGCGAGGTATCCCCACTAGTATTTTCTCCCAACAAAAGAGGTCCAAATTTCATTCCTATTGTGACTAGACCGCCCAATAGTGGAGCGCCAATCTTGATTTTATCAACACCGCGCATCATGGGTGAGGTGTTGGGGAATATTGTTTCAAGATCTAATTTTGGTACAGTTTTGAAGAGACGGATATGAAGTCCTTTTCCTTCTTCACCTTGGTAGTGTTTCATCCTTTTGCGTTCAGCGAACCACGATTCATCTTGAAATTCTAAGATTTGGATGATGCGATCAAAGGAGTCTATCGTGACTATTTCCTTTTTCAAGCCAAAGAACGACGAGCGTTCATCTTGAATTGAAACTTCACCAAGTTTGTACAACTTCATTGTCACAAATTCATCAAATCTAACATCAAGACTGATTGCAAAAACATCTTCCCCTCCCAATGCCCCCTGCATCTCCCTGTCACCGATTTCTTCCCAATTTCCATCAATCAAAGCTTCAGCAAGTGTGTCTAAAAACTCCTCCTTTCCTTTGCTACCCGGTGTATCAATTTGGTCGGGGTCCATGCTTTCGTACAATGACTTCAGATTTTCTGCTCCAGCATGTGATGAATGGTGCCATATTGCCTCTAGCATCTCTGATACTTTTACTAAGCCGTCACGAGTGTCATCATTAATACCCTCGAGTTGAAAGATTGCCTCTTTGACTTTTGCGCGCGAAACCGGTATGTATTGTTGCCTCTTGTCAACCATTCTCCCCTTTTCCTTAGGCTTGGAACCATTGATATTTTCAGGCCCCCCTTCATCCATAAATACGGCCAATGATACTTAGATATCAACATATTCATTTCATAGTATTCATACGACCTTCTTCCGAAAGCAGGTAATGGTCTCCGATAATAAGGCGGATTAGTGTTTATTTTTCACAAAACGACTAGTGAGAACTACCTTATCTACATGACGCCATTTAACTTCAGTAGAACCCCTACTTCCAGCAGGCCTGTGCTTTAATACACTATTTGGATTAATGGCGCAAATAGCCATTACTGCTCCTTTTTGGTTTATTATTTCTGCATCAAGGGCCGGCCGTTTAAAAATTGCCTTCCAAAACGACATCCCCCTTTTTACATTTATTTCTTTAATCTCTTCAAATCTCTTCTTCAGTAAATCATGTACCGGTCCTTGTTCAGGTAGCCCAGCGAATACATCACCAAAAATCCGATTCCCCCCGGGTTGATGAATTTCATCCCAAGATCCAAGTTCGTCAAGGGTAGATGTAAGCGCAATCTGCGCAGGTGTGAAACCATCCCCCACGCTTCCTCCTCCACCTGGTAAATAATCAATCAATTCAGCAACAGTCATACAATCTTTACGCTGTGCAACATAGTCAGGTACATTCAAATTTTTGTTTGAAAAAATCACAACAGGGCGCATTGGAACTTGCAAAGAATCATTCACATTATGATGCCAAGCCAGTACTCCGCATTTCATTTTTATTTTGCCAAACACTTCGCCATGATCCATTATATCACCACTTCTCCGATATTGAAAGACTGTTTCACCTTCCATTTTTACATCTCCCGACCAGTGTTTTTGTTCTATGAGCAATGCTTCTCCTTTGCCCAAAATAATTAGGTCAACTTCACGACGATGCCCGTCTTTGTTTGGGATTCTCAAACCCTCCCATGCTCGCCAATAACTTCCTGAAATACCTGCATTAACTATTCTCGCTAGGTCATTCTCTGCGCGCCGGCCAGCCACTTCGTGGCCCTTTGGAGTAAATTTTTGTTTGCGCAGAAAAACTTCCTTTATTCGCGCTCCAATCCACATATTAATCACTTTATTATAACAAATCTGCAATTGAATTAACTACGAGAGAAGGTGTCTGGGGGGCGAGTTTTAAATCATCTAAGGTTGCCTCCCCAGTGAGCACTAATATTCCATGGCAACCAGCGGCCTCAGCCATAGCCAAATCTGTGTATATACGGTCCCCAATCATGGCGCATTCATTCGCCTCCAACCCCAATTCAGAAACCTTGTGTAGTATCATTCCAGGATTGGGTTTGCCACAAATATGTTGGGGGTCAACCCCCGTTGTAGTTTTAAATAATGCCAGATATGCACCCACATCGGGTAGGCCACCATTCGGGCCAGGGCAAACCATATCAGGGTGGCTTGCAACTAATGGTACGCCGTTGTGTAAGTGGACGCTGGCCACCTCAAGTTTTTCATATGTTATTTGAGTATCATAACCGAGTACAACATACTGTGGGTTTTCAGAAGTTGTAGAAATCCCCTTTTCTTCAAGCATCCTCGCCATACCCTTTGTGCCTACCAAGTATGTTTCATTGATTTCATTTCCCCCTAGCCACGCGAGTAAATCATGAGTAGAGAGGAGGATATCCTTCTTTTGTGCACCGATACCTAGATCGGCAAGTTTTTTCATATATTCTTTCACCCCTTTACTTGAATTATTAGATAAGAAATATTTTTTTATTCCCCTTTCATCACAACGATTTAGAAATTCCAAAGCTCCCGAAATTAATTTCCCTCCAAGATAAATTGTTCCATCCAAGTCAAGGAAAACACACTTTATTCCTTCAAGAGATTCATCAATTTCCGCTAATTTATTTTCCAATTTTCCGCCCCCTTTTCACAAAAACACAGTTTTAAATAAATACCATTTTGAATGCAGTTTTGCTTGCTCTTCTTTAGAAGCAATACTATCGGCCATCAATTCAACAATTTTTGGTTTTTTCATAGCTCTTTTTATCAACATATTAAGCAACCATGTTCGCTGATACATTTTTTGCAAGCCAAATGAATTTGTCAATTCTCCCCCTAGCATACCCCACAATTCATTTTGATATTCAATCCCACCGCGGTTTTCCACGATGTGCTTTGCAGCTATTTTTCCACTAATGAGGGCATTACCAACCCCCTCTCCCGACGCGGGGTCAACGAGACTTGCGGCATCTCCAACAAGTAAGACGCCATTTGAAAAATTTCTACGTGGTTGTAATTTCGCCTTTTTACGCGGGCTTCCAAAAGGCAATTGCCACCCCGCTCCACTTCCTTCAACAATTTTCGCCTCAGCAAATCTTTCCTTGAACATTGGATGGTTGGCGATAATATTAGATTGCATTGCCTTGAGTTTGTCCTTGCGCTTTGATAAATGAGTTAATACCATCCCGATTCCAACATTTGCCTCACCCTCTGCGCCAGTAGGGAAAATCCAAAAATAACCGGGGTTAATGCCATCTACTAAGTGTATTTCAATATCTCCTGTTTTGGCCGGACATCCTTTAATTCCAGTCCAATATTCGCGATAACTTGCACAATAATGTTTTTTATCAACGATTTCTTCTTTATGAATTTCTTTTAATACATTTCGCATCACTGGACATTGATAACCACCCGAACCTACAGTCCAAGGTGCGAAAAATTCCCTCATTTCCCCCTCGCGACCACCAATTCTAACCCCAACACCGATCGCTGATTTATCTTCATCCTCGTTGTGAATAATTTCTCTTACTTCTCCACCTTGGATTATTGAACCACCCGCATCTCTCACTAATTTTTGTACCCTTTCGAACAATAGCCAATCAAATTGGATTCTTGGGACAACATATCCGGCTTCTAATTTTTCCACATCTTCTTCAGGCAGAGGGATTCTAACACGGGCTTGGTTGGGGCTGCTGAAAACAATTCCAGTTACTCGGAGGTGAGGTGTTTGTTCCAACCGCTCTTTAACTCCTAAGGACTTTACAATTGATAGCGATTTTCCGCCAACTGCATCACCGCAAATTTTGTTCCTCGGGAAAATTGCTTTGTCGATCAATAACACTTTTTTTCCTTGTTGTGCAAGATGTCCGGCAGTCGAACATCCACCAGGGCCTGCTCCGACAACAATGGCGTCAAATTGTTCACCCGATACCGGGATTCCCCCCGAATCAACCGGTTGCTGCCAAAATTCCCCACTCATGGCGCTATCTCTCCTACCCCCCGCTTACCATTCTTATGAATAGAGTTCCCCTCTAAATCACCTTTTCGACCCCAATAATGATGCCTTACCCCCTCTCCCAAAGGCATGTGGAGTCAAGCATTGAGTTGCGAAGAAGAGGTGTGTATTACCTTCTTTTTGTGACATTAATTTGGGGGGGAACCTTTGTTTGGATGAAACAATTACTAGAAAACGCCCCCATTCATCTTTCAGTTTGGGATGATAAGGTTGTAGTTTCACTATTTGTGGCAATGCGTTTCATTATTGCAGCGATATTATTGTTTGCATTATTACCCAAATCAAGGAAAGCAATCACAAACAAAGCGACTTGGAAAGGGGGGCTATATATTGCCATTCCCATGTATTTGGGCTTTATTATTCAGATGTTTGCATTGACAAATATTAGCCCTGCAATCTCAGCATTTTTGACTAGTTTATATGTGATATTCACCGCATTAATT
>JABIHC010000110.1 GCA_018649825.1 Methanobacteriota archaeon | reverse complement strand
TAATTGCTACAAATGGCGACGAAATTGTCGGAGTATTAGAGGGGAATAAAATGGCTCTTACATTTCATCCCGAATTGACTTCTGACTATCGTTTTCACCGCTGGCTTCTGCAAAAAAGCAATGACCGGGTAGACTATTGAAGGGCGCATGACTGCTAATGCCAAAGGATAAGTGAGAAAAGTTGAATAGGCAAAGTTGCTTAGGAATTTTATGGACCCGATAATGTGTTTTCGTAAAGGCAAAAAAACGAAAATCCACCTCACTGGAGGGAAGCTAGAACCATCCTCTGCTAGTTCTTGGTGTGGATTGATCAAGGATACGGGTAATTATGCAACATCAACATTAGACGTTTCTTTGCAAGAAACTGATGAATGGACGCATTATTGTATCAAGTGCATTTGGGGTATGATGTATCTTGATGAAGAAGAAGATATAGAAACAGTAAATCGGTTCAAACAAATTGAGTATAGGAAAGAGGGCGTATTTGTTGTGAAAAAATACATTCTCGAGCCGTTAATTCAAAGGGTAAAAGATAGAAAAGTATGATTTCTTGGTTTTTTAGGACATTTATTCCATAACTTTCATTGTTTGGAAAACATTTTTTTGTGTATTGATGATTTTTTGCAGATTACACCGCATGCTTGAAGCCACTTGCACCAACCCACCGGTTGAGCAAGATGGACTCAGTACTGCCGATGGCGTCAAGTGTATTCCCCGCTGAAAGAGGTGAGGCCGAAGGTTGTGTTCAGTGTCAAAAGGGTAGCAAGTTGGTTCTTTTTGTGACGGGTGAGTGCCATTGGAAGTGTGATTACTGTCCGCTTTCAGAGAACCGTCGCGAAATTGATAACATGTATGCAAATGAGCGCCCTTGCACTCAAATGAGCGAGATTGTTGAGGAAGCAAGAGCAATGCGGGCAACCGGTACTGGAATCACTGGAGGAGACCCGATGATGGCTCTTGAAAGGACACTTGATGCTTGCCGTATTTTGAAGTCAGAATTTGGCCCAGACCACCACATCCACATGTATACAAGTTTGCCCTTTGATCCACGCCATGCCTCAAGGTTGGCTGAAGCAGGTTTGGATGAAATTCGTTTTCACTTACTTGATTTAAAGGTGGAAAAATATATTGGAACAATGGAAGCATGCACTGAAGCCGGACTTTTCGTTGGAGTGGAAATACCAGCAGAGCCGGACAAAGAGGTTGAATTATTTGCCCTTATTGAGGACTTACGTAGCGCCCCGATTCAATTTCTAAATCTCAACGAACTTGAAATCACTACTGGTAATCATGAAAATATGGAAATTAGAGGGTACAATCTGTCCAAGGAGATTACTGCAGGTGCTGCGGGAAGTGCAGAACTTGCCATTGCTCTAAAGAAGCGAGTGAATAATGCCCTGCGGGGCTTGCCTGATGACATTGATAATGCAATCCATTTGCCCTTTGGTTTTCATTTAAAGTTCTGTACTGCCAAATTCAAGGATGCTGGTCAGTTAAGGTCACGCTTTCGCCGACGCGCAGAAATGTCTATGCGACCATATGAAGTTCTAACCGAGGATGATACTTTGTGGTTTGGAGCATTATACTGTCCTCCTGAACATGCACAGGACGATATTGCAGATATAGCAGAATATTACGAGATTGACAAATCTTGGTTGCATTGGGATGCAAAGAATTTGCGAATTGAATTGCCTTTATTTTTAGCCGAGGAAATGGCAGAAACTGTTTCAGTGGCAATTGCTGCGGTTGAAGTTCATCCTACTCATGAGCGCTTGGAAGTTGGATTAACATGGCTCAATACCCATCGGCCAAAATGAAATTCTATTGCTGCCAAACTTTCCACTCTTCATCTCCGGAACGGAAATAATTTTTTCCAGAATTTTCTGGCCATTGCACCCATTCATAACCGGAGTCATCTTTGGTGCCTCGTAATTCGTAGGGGGGGCTTTGAACTAAGTCATCATCCATAGAATTTGAATCATTGCTTATTCCGCTTTGATTGGAAGCATCAGTGACACCTTCTTCCTTTCCAGGCTCTCCCTCTTGTTGTTCAGTCGTTTGCAAAGTTGGAGGTACCGATGGTGGAGTTTTTGGAGGTGGGGCCGATGGTGAAGCATCTTTGAAATCAGAAGCAGGTGGGTCTTTTTGTTCAAATTCGCTTTGAGCAAACTGATCTTCATTCTGCCAATCAATATCCTTCTCTTGCCGTTGCATTTGCAAAATTACAATTGAAATCAATATGACAATGAACATTCCGGCACCCATCAATACCCAATCCATCTCCCCCCCTCCTTCGATTTGCTCATCCAAGTCAGCAGTTGAGTTGTCAGGGCTGGTTTGATTGACAGTTGTATTAGTAATATTTTGGTTCAATACTGAGGTATTGAGATTTGTTGTGTTGAGGAAATCGTTATCAATAAAGGTTTGATTCTCCCATGACTCATTAAGGAAACTATTATTGGTGTAAGATTGGTTATTGAATTGGTCGGTATTATTAACAAAGGTATTGTTTACCCATGTGGTGTTATTATGATAGTGATTTTCGTTAATTACTGTAGTTGAGTTGCCTGAATCTCCACCAACTGAGCCAACGGTTTGAATATCTCCCTCAGCGCATCCAGTTTCATCAACTGCAGAGTTCAAAGGGGTTATTTGACAGAGGTCAATTAAGTCATTTACTCCGTCACCATCATCGTCCCAATCCTCATTGAAGTCATGACAACCATCCTCGTCAAAGTCAACGCTTGGGTTTGTCCTCCATCCGAGTGGACTCCTTGGACAGTTATCATTTACATCTAATACTCCATCGTTATCATCGTCCAAGTCTTCATCAATATCTCTACAACCGTCTCCATCATAGTCGGTAACTGCACCAGAGGGCCAACGAATTACTCCGCTAGCACAATAATCATCTTGGTCCAAGAAATCATCATCATCATCATTATCGTCTTCGCTAATGTCTTGACATCCATCTCCATCGTTATCACTTGCACTTCCTGAAGTCCAATTAAGAGCGCCAGCAGCACAAGAATCATCAACATCAAGGATAGAATCTCCATCGTCATCATTGTCTTCTCCAGAGTCACGACAGCCATCTCCATCTCTATCAGTGGTGGCTGAACTTTGCCATCCAATTTCGCCGAGAGGACACGTGTCCAGTGAATCAAGGACTGAATCCGCATCGTCGTCAAGGTCTTCACCCGTATCCTGACAACCATCACTGTCATGATCAGTTGAGGCTGAACTTACCCAGCCAGTTGAGCCAATTGGGCATTGATCGTTACTGTCTTCCAACCCATCATTGTCATCATCAGTATCCTCACTACTATCTTGGCATCCATCACTATCGTGGTCGGTCAGTGCTCCACTTTGCCATCCAATGTCGCCATAAGGGCAAGAATCATTGGAATCCAATATTAAGTCTCCATCGTCATCTGGATCACATAAATCTCCTATGCCATCTGCATTAAGGTCTGCTTGATTGTTATTGTATATGTTCGGACAATTATCCAAATTATCTGTGATTTCATCACCATCTTGGTCTGCACTCATTTTTGCGACGAAAATATCGACTCCACGGGATGTTGTTAGCGTACTTAATCCGGCAGATGTAGTTTCACTAATTTCTCCAGCCACAACAAGAGTTCCATTTGCAGCAGATGCAATTGCTCGGGCGTATGAATAACCTGGATTTTGTCCAACATTGTGCAAATGCGAGGCCCAAGCCCACCCTCCGGATGATGTTGCAACGGCAACGAAAGCACGGCCATTTGATGCCAAGGTGTTCAACCCGACACTTATCGTTCCAGTCTTCATCCCGCTAACTCCAATAGTATTATTTGCCAACAAGGCAATATCGATTATTTCATCTTCACTATTTCCTCCTAGTGATATTGCCCATTTCCAAGAACCGGTTGAATTAGCCTTGGCTAAAAATCCATCTTGGCTTCCTCCACTTTGGATGCCAATATTTGAGTTAAAAGTGACTCCATTAGTGAAATAGCCACCAACATATACATCACTTTGACTATTAATTGCAATAGATTTGGGGTTGAAATATTGATAACCGCTACTATCAATTGGCCATGT
>JABIHC010000027.1 GCA_018649825.1 Methanobacteriota archaeon | reverse complement strand
GGAAACTTGGACCTCTACACTTTGCGCTACCCAATGTTTAATAATTCTATAGAAGTAATTCCTTAGTCATTATTATGATGATTAGATATTTCTTTCGGTCTCAAACCATCCAAGTTTGCCTTATGCGCGATAGAATTTGCGGATTTGGATAGGTAACTCCGAGTGTGTGAAAGGTGCGGGAAATTATTTTGTTGGCGTGTAAAGTAAGTGCCGTGGTGTTGTCGGGCCTTTGAGAGCAGCCGCTATTGCTGCAACTTCCATCTTCGCCCCTCGCATTGTGGTGACAAATGGTATATTCATCTCAACTGCTAAGCGCCGCATCATATTTCCATCACGTACTGCTCCACCACTAATTGTTGGTACATTGACGATGAATTGAATCTCGCCTTTGCGCATCAATCCCAATGCATCAGGGCTCTTATTTTCGGCTATTCGGTAGGCGATGAAACATTCCACACCTGCATCTCTCAGCACATGAGCGGTACCTGGGGTTGCATGAATTTTGAATCCCATTTTGGCAAAATCAGCCGCTATTGGAATAAGGTCTTGCTTATCACCCTCTCTAACTGTTAGGTAAACCCCGCCTTCGGTATTTACTGGGATTTCGGTTGCCATCCTTGCCTTTAGGTAGGCTACTGCTGCATCGACATCACTTCCCATTACTTCGCCGGTTGATTTCATTTCAGGACCTGGTGCTGGGTCAAGACCTCGCAATTTGATGAATGGAAATACCGGTGCCTTGACCGAAACATATTCCCTATTTGGTGGGGGGATTGTCAAGTCCTTTAATTTCTCTCCGAGGGTAAGACGGGCGGCAATTCTTGCTAATGGAATACCCGAGGCCTTGGCGACGAAAGGAACTGTGCGAGAAGATCTTGGATTGACCTCAAGCACATACAAATTATGCCCCTGTATTGCGAATTGAATGTTGTAGCAACCAATTATTCCAAGCCCTAAGCCAATGCGAACGGTTTGCTCGTGAACCTTAGCCAACATTTCATCCGAGATGTTTTGCGCCGGAATGAAACAAGTCGAATCTCCAGAGTGTATTCCTGCCTCCTCTAGGTGCTCCATGATTGCGCCGACAAGAACTTCCTCGCCATCACAAGCGGCATCAACATCTATCTCGGTTGCATGGCCCAAATATTCATCAACGAGTAATGGTTTGTCGGGTTCTAAGTATGCTTCAGTCAGATAGGCTTCTAATTGCTGGTCATTAGTAAGTATTTCCATACCTCTTCCGCCAAGTACATACGAAGGGCGAATTAGTATCGGGTATCCAATCTCCTTAGCAGCATTTCTCACATCATCAGGGGTTGAACCAGTTGACCCATTTGGCATTCGAATTCCAATGCGTTTAGCGAATTCTTCAAAACGTTCACGGTCGCTGGCCTCATCAACAACTTCGGCTGAAGAACCCCAAAGACTCATTTCCAATCCAAGTGGCTCAAGGGTTGGTAGTCGTGCGGCAAGAGGTAAGGCGAGATTGATTGCAGTTTGGCCGCCGAATTGAAGCAATATCCCATGTGCTTGCTCGCGTAGTAGCATTTCAGTGACACATTCCAGAGTGAGTGGTTCAAAATATAGGCGATCACTGGTATCAAAATCAGTAGAAACCGTTTCGGGATTATTATTGATGATTATTGCATCTCTACCCGATTCGCGGATTGCCATGACTGCGTGAACACAACCATAATCAAATTCAATCCCTTGACCAATTCTAATTGGTCCACTGCCGACTACGACTACGCGTTCTTTTGTTCGCTCCTGTAGATTGGGTAAGAGATCAATTCCACTTTCATCTGCACTTTCATAGGTTGAATAATAGTAAGGCGTTTGCGCAGCGAATTCAGCCGCACAAGAATCAACCATTCGGTATCTTGGGTGGATGCCACAAGAGTGGCGTCGAGACATTACTGCTGTCTCATTACGACTTGCGGGGAGATTTTTCACACCAGTTGGGGGGAAACCTGCAAGAGCATCTGCGATATGCATGTCTGAGAAACCAAGGCCTTTCCATTCCCACAATGATTCAGCATCAACTGCGGAAGGAAGAAGTCCCATTGATACGATTTCGGCTTCAGTTCGCAAGATGTTTTCAAAGCGATGTAAGAACCATCTTGTCATTTGTGTAATCTCATGCACCTGTTCAATTGACCAGCCTCTCCTAAATGCTTCAAGAACTGCGCTCATGCGCCTATCTGTAGCGATTTTGAGCCAATCTACTAGAGTGGAGTCCGGTAATTTCTCAAGCGCACGCACCCCCATTCCCTCGCCTTCAGATTCATCTGCTCTTGTTAGAGGGCGAGGATGAGGTGATCCCATTTCAAGGGAGGCGATGGCCTTCAAAAAAGCCTCCTCAAAGCAACGCCCAATCGCCATTACTTCACCAGTACTTTTCATTGAAGTCCCAAGTGTTCTGTCAGCAGTGCGGAATTTATCAAAGGGCCAACGAGGTATCTTTACAACACAATAGTCAAGGGTTGGCTCGAAAGCAGCAGTTGTACCATGACCTGTAATGGGATTTGGTAACTCATCAAGAGTGTAACCAACTGCAATTTTTGCAGCCATACGGGCAATAGGATAGCCGGTTGCCTTGCTTGCCAATGCTGATGAACGAGAAACGCGTGGGTTCACTTCGATAACTCTGACTTCACCAGTATGTTGATTGAAAGCAAATTGAACGTTACATCCACCTGAAATATTTAATTCGCGAATTAAGGCAAGAGAATAATCCCGTAATAATTGGTGGTCATGGTCTGACAAACTTTGCTGCGGCGCAACGACGATACTTTCGCCAGTATGAACTCCCATAGGGTCTATATTTTCCATGGTACAAACGATTAGGCAATTGTCAGATGAGTCGCGCATGACTTCATATTCATGTTCTTGCCAGCCAAGTATTGATTCTTCAATTAGTACTTGAGAAATACGAGAGTTGCGAATTCCGAGGGTCGCTATTTCAACCATTTCCCCGATATTCCATGCGGTACCTCCTCCTAAACCTCCAAGGGTAAATGCTGGACGGATGAGGATTGGCCAAGTGCCTATTTCTTCAGCAGCAACTATGGCTTCGGGTATTGAGTTGCAGGCGTATGCAGTAGGCACAGGCAGTCCTATTGATTCGCAAACTTCCTTGAACAATTGCCTATCCTCTGCCTTGTCAATCGCCTCAAGGTCGGATCCTATCAATTCGATTCCAAGTTTTTCTAGAGTTCCATCATGGGCTAACTCGGTTGCAATGTTTAATGCAGTTTGCCCCCCCATGCCTGCGAGCAGTGCATCGGGTCGTTCAATTTCCATTATTCTGCGAATTACATCTGGAAGAAGTGGTTCAATATATACGCGGTCAGCCATTTCAGGGTCGTTTTGAATCGTCGCCGGATTTGAATTGACGAGAATTACTTCATATCCATCCTCACGTAAAGCCCGACAGGCTTGACTTCCCGAAAAATCAAACTCAGCCGCTTGACCGATTTTTATCGGACCTGACCCAAGAATCATTATGCGCTGAAGATCATTTCGCCGGGGCATTACTGCTCACCTCCGACTTCGCTCAAATATTGATTTACTACTGCTGAAAAGCGGTCAAATAATGGTGCTGCATCATGCGGCCCTGGGCAAGCCTCGGGGTGGAATTGAATACTAAAAGCAGGCTTGCCAACCACATCAAGTCCCTCAACTGTACCGTCATTTGAATTGATGTGGCGAACAGTAACTTCAGATCCAGTAATATTTTCTTGGGGTGGGCTGCATGCTCCACTTGGGTGTTGCGCCAGCATCCCTTTGTTTGGGTCGGCCACAGCAAAACCGTGATTTTGAGAAGTAATAGCAACAGTGTTGGAAATCAAATCTAATACTGGCTGATTAGCACCCCTATGGCCATAACGCATTTTGTAGGTCTGGAGTCCTGAAGCGAGCCCAAGTAACTGATGTCCCAAGCATATTCCCATCACCGGATAACCAGCCTTGACTGCATCAGCCAAGGCATGGCGAGCAGCAGTAGCCTTCCCTGGGTGTGCTGGGTCACCAGGTCCATTTGAACAGAATAATGCCTGAATTGAATAGTCTTGACAAAGGTTGGTAAAACCATAGTCGGGAGGACACCAAACGACTTCAAAGCGTCGGCACAATTCGCGCAAAATATTGTACTTTATTCCACAATCAAGTGCTCCAAGTCGAGGTAGTGGCGCTCCGTTTGCATCACATGCTCCACGATTGAGGATTACGGGTGTGTCAATACTAACTTCGTCAACCAAATCTGCCAAATCAGGTGGAGTCATTTGTGCCAGTCGTTTACGCATTTCATCTTCCTCAGAAGCAGGACCAAAAACGCAAAGCAAAGTCCCGTATTCTCGGACTCGGCGAGTGATTTCTCTAGTGTCTAGGCCCTCAATACCAGGGACTCCATGTAGGGTGAGGAGATTTGAAACCGAACCGATTGAATTGCGGTGGTCGGGAGTTGGCATTGCTTGGCGGACGACTACACCTCTTGGCCAAACTCGTGATGATTCACTAGTTCCTGCGTGTACGCCGTAGTTGCCGATAAGGGGGTAGGTGAAGGTCAATACTTGCCCTGCAAAAGATGGGTCTGTCAAACTTTCCTGATATCCTGTCATCCCAGTGGTGAAAACTAATTCTCCTTCGCCGATTTCTTTAGCGCCGAATAATTGCCCCTTGAAACGGCCACCGTCGGCCAATAATAGGATTCCTTCGCCCTTGGCAGATTCCTGCAGTTCCACTCCCGATACGAGGGCATCAGTTGCATCAGCAAAGGATGGCGCGGCGGTTACGCCGTGGATTCCATAGCCGGGGCAGAAGCCTTGTTCGGCGCCCCAACCACTTGACATCATCTTTTCGCGGCTCGTCAGTTCTAAGAGGGTTGCCCTTGTCAAGACGGAAAACTAGCGGTTGAGATACCGAATATTAAATCGTAAAACCACTCAATATTGCCATTAGGTTATTCATCATTTGAATGGTCAATTACAGTCTTTCCATCACTATTTGGAATTACTTCTAATTGCGCACCTTTGAAATGTTCTGATTCAGCAATTGAGCCGCCCCAAGAATCTAGAAATAGGGCAAGGGCTGCTACTTCGGAATGTGGCTGACTACCAACAGATACATTATATTGGCACAATTTGTAAACATCTCCTGGAACTTTCGCACCACCGACTACGATTAGCAACGGGCGGTCACGGCGCATCTTTGGAATTGCCTTGCGGAATTCTTCCCCATACATGGTCAAGTGAGCGGCAACACCAGGGCGTCCATCACCTGCATCTTCCTCAACCCAGCGGCGCAGCAAACGCATTGGACTTTTTACATATTCAAGATCCAATACTTTGCCAAAGCGTTCGTCAACTTGGGTGAGGCCGTCAAACATCTTTTGGTCTTCATCGCCAGCAAGAAAGAATTTGTCGGCGCCAAAAGTCCTCGCTACTAGGCCCAAATGAGTGGTAATGCGAGGGTCGCGGCCCAAACGATGGCCAAGGCGAAGAACGGCGATTTGCGGAGTCTCCATCAAAGTGGGCGACTGTGGTTTCACATATCACACCAACGGCAAGAAATGCATCCATATTTTCATAAAAAGTGTTGAGGATTGAAATGAATGGAGATGGGGTTCGGGTCAAAATAATTGCAATCATTTCCGTATCAATCCAAAATCATGAATCCGACGGATTGAAGGTAGGCTACCTCAAGCCAACATTATGCGAGTTCTGATTGTTGCTTGTCTCTTACTTGCCACATCGCTCACTGCGGGGTGTTTGGATAATATTCAACCTCAAGATCAAACAACATTACCACCCGGCTGCTACGAAGGGGTGCCTGATGAGGAGCCTGAAGTATGCTCAATTACGCCTCCGGCGACAAATAATACAACGTCTGATGACAATACATCAACTTCCACGAACCTAAGTGGAGTGGAATACGCTTTTTTCGCCGTTCATCTTGACCCCGGAAGTCCTACGACGGTGTCTGGAGAGCCGAATGATGAGCGCCCTCTTGAGTACCTTGATGACCTACTGAACTTAGTCACCTCTGCAAATGAAGGTGGGCATCACCTGACTCTAATGTTCACTCCCCAATGGGCAAATCACCTCACTGGAACTGACTGTGAGACTCCCGATGATGGAGATGGCGATGACCAATATCAGTATGGAGAGACAGAATACTCTGTCTGCTTGGATTTGATTCGGGCGATTGAGGCCGATGGACACGCCATCGCTTTCCTCCACCATTCTCAATCTGCACCTGCGAGTTGGGACGGATATGGGCACGGAAATATCAGTGAACCACACTACTTGGGTAACCTTTCTGATGCCAAGGGTGAAGTCGATGCACTTTCAGCCACTGGCGGCAGCAGTGTTGTGAGTGGAAGCAGCCAAGAATTTCCAGCCGGTGGCGGAAATATTAGTTTCACATCTGCGCGTGGATGGGATTCGTATGTTGATGCTGATGACAGAGGAGATTTGGCCTCAAAACCATGTGCATGGACAGAAGATAATAATTCAGTATGGCGCATGAGAATGCGTTCCTATACTAATAGCACCAACCACGATATTGTCCGTAGTGAGGTGACTCAGGCAATAGTCGATTTGACGGAAAGCGATGAAGATGGTTGGACACTCGGTTTTATCAGTCAGGCCAAGGATGTTGGTGAAACTGAAATCCTTGATTATGGAGCCTTGTTCGATCTATTATCCGATTCCGGAATTACTCTCGAAACTTTGCCGCAAGTTGCAGCCCATTACAATTGGACTGCTGGCGACCCAGCAG
>JABIHC010000105.1 GCA_018649825.1 Methanobacteriota archaeon | reverse complement strand
GAATTTGTCCAAGGTAAATTCCAAGGGTTGTATGGATATGTACTGCCATAAACTGTTGAGCATCCGGTTGAATTGACGATTGCTACATTTTCTGCACCGTGGTCATAACCCAATACGCTGGCCATCATTCGCAATGCAGTTGCTTCACCACAACCAGCACAAGATCCTGCACCTCCTACATACAACAGGCTCTTTTCCAAGAGCATCATGTCAAGTGCTAATTTATCATTAACAAATTTTGGGTCAGTATCGCCCATTGAAAGATAAAAATCCCATAATTGACGGTGTTCATCCTCACCAAGCTTTTCCTTTGGCACCATTTTTAATGCATCCTTTGAACCACATACATCAACACATTCTGCACAACCTTTGCACTTTGAGGGATCTATGAATATTCCAAACCGTCCAGGGTCTTCCCCCTTCTTTTCTCGATTGTCCCAATACTTGCGTACCTTTGGCCATTGGCTATCCATATGTTCAATCTTGCTTGATTCAAGTTCAGATAGCCCTCCTTGCAAAGTTTCCTCTGACACAACTTTCCCCAAGATTGCCGTGTCAGGGCACATTGTTACACATTCCATACAACCCACACAATTATCGGGGATAAATTCAGGGATTTCAGTACTGATATAGGAAAAATCTCGCATCTTTGCCGATGCAGGACCAATAATTGAACGGGCGTGAACTTCATCTGCTGGGAGAGATGATGGAGCGTGGCCCTCGTTGTAAGACCCAACAATTCTTGATTCAAATTCATCGAGGTTGAAAAAGGATTCATCATGAGCACTTAGATTACGATTTGGCTTTGGGTCACTAATAGTCATCACTCCACCTCCATTGTTGTCATTGTGTTAGAATCAATTTGTCGTACTTCAGAAAAACCACGCTTTACACAAGTGAGATTATCTTGGACAACCTGCTCTCCTTTCTTGCCGAAATATTTGCGTAGGCTTTTCTCAATTGCCGGATATAATTCATCTTCGGAAGTATTGGCTGCAAATGGTGTGCTTCGAAGGAATATCCCAAGAAGTACAATACCTTGCATTCTTACTACCAAATCTGGGCGGCTACTTACTTCACGAGCAATCTTAGCAGTATCAAGCCATAAGACATTTATTCCCCGTTCAATCATTTCTTGACGAGATTCTGCTGGTAAACAATTCCAAAATTCTTCATCACTTGCTTTATTTGATTGAATAAAAATAGTGCCGTTATCGCATAATCCCTGTAGAGGGTTTCCAGTAAGAAAGGCATTTACATCTTGGACTGCGATGAAATCCAAAATATCTAATTCATGGTGAATCATTATTCTTTCATCAGCAATTGTCAAATAAAAATTAGTAGGTAATCCCTTCTTTTCAGAACCATACTTTGGATATGCTTGCACTGTTTTCCCAAATAAGTCCTCTGAAACGGTGGCAATTATTTTGTTTGTTGTGACACTTCCAAAACCACCAACGCTATGCCCGCGCATACTAAACGAGCCCTTTGGCCGTCCATCAAAACCCTCAACCGAAGTAAGCGCGGTCGGATGATTTATCCCAAGAGAAAAATATCTTGGGTTTTCGGCAGATTCTAGCATATCATATACCGCAATAATATCGCCACTTGTTACATCTCTACTGCCCAAACCGTATGAACCTGAATGAATTTTTGGCATGGAGGTTAATGGGGGAAATCCGACACTCCCTTGCATTGCATCGGCAATTGAAGCCTTGAATTCAACTGTCAGGGGGTTTGACTGCGATAGAGGGTCATCTAATCTTTCAAGGACAGCAACTGCTTTGCAAGTAGAAACTGCCGCTGCTAATTCAGCACTCGGGAAAGGGCGGAAACATGTAACATGAACACAACCCACCTTACGCCCTAAACTTCGCAAATGATCAACTACAGTTGTCGCAGTTTCAATCATTGAGCCAATGCCAATAATAGCATACTCTGCATCTTCCATTTTATAAGAATCAATAAAATCATATTTTCGTCCTGTCAATTCAGTAAAAGACTCCATTGCCTCTTTCAGAGCAGGTTTTACTAAACTAGTAAAGTGGCGTTGAGCAATTTTTCCCTTCATGAATGAATCTTGATTTTGCACAACACCAGACATAACGGGGTTGTAAGGGTCCATTAAATTGCGTAAATGATCAGCTGGATTGCCGACGAACTCCTTCATTAATTCTGGTTCACAAAATAATACATTCTCAATGGTGTGAGTTGTTAAAAAACCATCTTGCACATTAAAGAAAGGGGTGCTACTTGCTTCTGCGGCACGTCGTGAAATCAATGCAAGGTCACCAGCTTCTTGCGCATTTCGAGCAAATACGATGCCCCATCCACAATCGGCCGCACCCATAATATCATCATGCCCAGCGTGAACATTCAATGATTGACTAGTCAATGCTCTTGCACCAATATGGAATACTACGGGAAGGCGCTTGCCACTAATTACGTATAGAACTTCTTTCATTAGAATAAGTCCTTGGCCTGAG
>JABIHC010000028.1 GCA_018649825.1 Methanobacteriota archaeon | reverse complement strand
GGTTCAACTCCATTATTTGGCTCAGGTCAGGGATTAACTATTGGGATGCCTGCAACAATTGACTGTGGTGGCGTAAGTACGCTTAATCAGATTTCAACTTCACTAAATTTGACGCTTGGTGCAGGTTGTGATCTTACCATTTCTCAAGGCAGTATTACTGGTGAAGTAATTCTTGGCACCTCTTCTTTCCTTCAAGTAAAAAACACCCTTTCTGTATTGGTTCTTGATGCTGGTGTAGCAGTCGAAAATGTCAACTTAAATGTCGGTGGGGTGACTTTCATTACCAACGCTACAGGCCAGGCGAGTATGTCATATACTGCAAGAAGTGATGACCCCTCTGGAACTGTTTGGTATGGCACAAAGTTCGTTGCAATGCAGCGCGGTGGCCACCAACAATACTTTGATTGGGATTTAAATTATACCTTGGAACATACTTTCATTTCATCCACTCTCGCAAGTGGTGTTCTAAGTGACTGGACAATATTGGATTCTGAATGGAGCCCTTGGTTCCTTGAAGATGATTTGCTTATTCCAGCGGGACAAACTCTAAGCATTCTAGATAACACAGAATTGGTAGTTGCTTCTAACAAAGAAATAGGCATTCTTGGCACTCTGACATTAGGGGAAGCAACAATTCATTCAACTGGTGGCGACCCTTGGGCCGGTTTGGCATTGTCTGGTAGCGAGGCAGTATTGGAAGCATCTGGCGGACATATCGTTGAAGCCACTCTCCCAATCTCGGCCTCTGGTTCTGTTGAACTAACATTATCTGGAACGGAAGTTGCTCGTGGTGTTGATGGCCTAATACTTCTTTCAACTAGTACTGGAAACATAAATGCAGATTTGGTAAATGTAAATCTTCACGATTCTTCCACTTCCTGTGTATATTCTCAAGGTGAGGGTATTGATTTGTCAATGGATGGCATTAGTGTTTCCAATTGTGGAGACCATGGTGTCTGGATACGCCAATCTACTGTTTCTATCAACGACTTAACATTGGGTGTTGGTAATGATGAAGGAATGGAATTGGCCGATGTAAATGGCGTTATTTCAAATGTGGATTCAACAACTCACGATGGTGCTTCAGCATCCATTTATGCCTCAGAACTCAATGGTGACTTACTACTTGAAAATCTCAATCTCGGAGTAGGTGCATCGAGTCCGGCTATTGAAGTCATTAATTCACGTAATTTCAATCTCGATGGGCTACAAGTAATTGGCTCACCTGCCGCAGACTTTGACACTATTGCAGGAAGCATTAGCAATTTGCAATTAGTTGGTTCAGGGTCTGGAACTGGTGTAATTGCGCACCATGCTCGCGGTTCAGGCGCACTAACTATTTCCCAAAGTTCAGTAACAAATTATTCTGTTGCATTGGACTTACATGGTTCAACCGGTGAAGCCACAAATCCCCGTTTGGTTTCAACTGAAAATATATGGTCTGGTATTACGGCAATAAGCAGCGATGGTCGCGCTTTTGAATCAGTAAATGATGAAATAAATGGAGTAATTGCTGCTGACTCAAATACCGAATTACAAAGTGACATCTATAATGCAGTTAGTGGGCCTATTTCATCTCCATCGTCTTCGGATTCAGGAGATATTACTGTTGTTGGTGATGCAAGTGTAGTATTTTGGTGGGACATCTCTTTTGCTGCTACTTTAGATGGGCTTGAAACCCAAGCAGATATTGATCTAACCCTCGACCTACCTCTTGACATGGTAGAATTTAGTGATTCAGGGCTCAGCCCTTCAATGACTATTCCTTTCCACATTGTTGATGCGAGCGGGTCTCAAAGAGCAACAATTTCAATTTCTGCTTCTGCTGATGGTGGTTTACCTTATAGCGATAGTTTTGCAATCGATGAGCGCTTAGATTCCCAATACACCCTTCCAATTGAGATCAATACTCTGCCCATTATTCAAATCATTAGCCCTGATGATGGGTTAACCTTCATGCAAGGTTCATCTCTCGTACTCAATGCAACTGCAACCGATGTGGAATCGGATTTCAGCGAATTACAAATTCAATGGAGTATTATGGACATGATGGGTGAGAGAGTGTGGTCGAGTTTGGAATGGGATGATTATCAATATGGATTGGCAGTGGGCTCATACATTGTGAAAGCAGAAGTTACGGATTCACATGGAGGGGTATCTAGTGAGGATGTTGAAATTGTAGTAATTGCTTTGGATAGTGATGGCGATTGGACACCAACCTGTAATGAAGAATGGTATGATATTGAAAATGGGGTGCAATGTGGACCCGATGAATATGATTCCGATGATGATAATGATGGAGTCTCTGATGAGCGGGATGCTTGGCCAACTGATGCATGCGCTTCTGAAGATTCGGATGCTGATGGTATGCCAAATAGCATTCACTGTCCAGAAAATATGGAGACTGAATTAATTGAAGATTATGATGATGATAATGACGGAGTACTTGATATTGATGAGAACAAAGCAGAAGAAGAATCGGGTTTTTCAATGAGTACTGTTGTTGCGATTTTCTTAGTACTCGGCTTTGGCTATTATATCATGAACCGAGATAAATTCAAGTCTTGAGGTGCTCAAATGGAGTATTCCGAAGCAATTGGTTTCGGCATCGGCATTGTTGTAATAACTTCAATGGTTGTGATCTATGACCTATGGAGAATTTACACAATCCGGAGGGACATTCCCCTTCTTGGTAAACTTGACAACGGTGGTTTTGCATGGCAGACTAGTCTGGAGGAAGAAGTGGTAAGGGATATTCCGGGGGTAATCACAATAGGGGTGATGATGGCTCTTCCGTGGTTTTTATCGGCCGAAAGCGGAACTCCTACTTGGCTTGTGGTATTGTTTGATGTTCTTTTGTTTTTGCATGTCATCGGAATGTTGCTTCCAAAGCGCTATGCCATTACAAAAACTCACCTTTTTGTAGATGGCCACATATTGCCTTGGAGTGCACTGAAAATGAGCACACGAAAAAGTAAGAATCGAATAATTTTGCAGCGCAAAGGGTGGTGGATTTTCGCCCCTCTTTCTCTCGGGGGAACACTAGTGGATTTATCTCTCGCTCGGGCATTTATTATTGACATTTCACATAATAGTGCAGATGAATAGAGGCTAAGCATTTCAACCCCTTTCAGTTGGCCAATTACATGGAGTGGACCCGAAGCGGCGATGACTTATTTGTAAGATTAGACCCTGGGGAGGAAATACACGCCTCGATTCGCAGCCTTGCAGATGAAATAGGTTTTGATGCTGCTGCAATTACTAGTGGGATTGGCAGGACGCGAGAAAATATTTTTGGATTCATGACTGATAATCATATTTATCAAAAGAAAACAATTACTCCCTCGACAGAATTAGTTACCTTGCAAGGAAATCTCGCACGTCTCGAAGATGGTTCACCTTTCACTCATATCCATTTTACAATTTCTACCGATGATGGGGTTACTCATGCAGGTCATTTGTTTGAATCAATAATCCACGTTGTAGGTGAAATACATATTCGCATATTGTCAAAATCAATAATGACTCGTTGCCCTCTTGAAAACAGTGAATTTGTTGCATTAAAATTCAACTAATTATTTGTAATGAGTATTCTGTGGTCGTTTATTCCCCTCTCAACCAATATGAATAATATTGCGTAGCCTTAATGCAAGTGCCCTATTCCCCCTTTATGTGTCAACCATTGAGTATCAAGTGGGTGGGATGACCTGCGCTGCTTGCTCAGCCTCAGTTGAGCGTTTAGTTGGGCGCATAGATGGCGTTGAATCTGTTTCAGTTAATCTTCCCTTGGAAAAAGCAGTTGTTGTGCTTTCAGAGGAGTCAACTCTTTCTTCAATTGATGTGGATATTACCAAAGCAATTGAAGCAGGTGGTTTTTTTGTTGAGGATGTAAAGCCAGTTGCAGAAATGCGAAAAGAGGCTAACCTTGAAATCAAGGAGTTAGGAAAAAAGGTAATTGTTGCTTTCCTATTAGCCATTCCTTCCTTCATATTAACAATGTTTGTTGATGATTTTGGAACTTTTGGGCCATTAAATCTACGATTATTTCTAACTATGCTGCTGACCCTTCCCGTCTATGCATGGTCGGGAAAAAATTTCCATACCGGTGCCTGGAAATCCCTCAAATCCGGTTCAGCCAATATGGATGTTCTCGTCCACCTAGGTACAACAACTGCATTTTTGTGGTCTAGTTTAGTTGTTCTTGCACCAATAATTCCATCTTCTCCAACCCTCCTTCTTGAAGCCAAAGGAGTATATTTTGATGGAGCAGCATTAATTATTGCTCTTGTGTTATTCGGGAATTGGTTGGAAAAAAGAGCCAAATTACGCGCAACTGATGCAATTCATAGTTTGATGAGTCTTCAACCTCCAATGGCGAGAGTTGTTTTGGACGATGGTGAAAAGGAAATGGCAGTGGAAGAAGTCAGTAAAGGAACTCTATTACGGATATTTGCTGGCGAGACAATACCTCTTGATGGAGAAATCAGTAAAGGAACTGCAGCAGTTGATGAATCAATGATGACTGGCGAGCCTCATGCAATATCTCGGACAATTGGAGATGGTGTAATTGGGGGAACTATTTGTATCGATGGAACTCTTGAGATTACTACTACAAAGATTGCAGGGGATACGATGTTGGCACAAGTCGTAGCATTGGTTGAAGCAGCGCAAACCGGTAAAGCACCAATTCAAAGATTAGTCGATCAGGTGGCAGCCATTTTTGTACCAGTAGTAGTTTCTTTAGCAATCATAGGGGCAATTTGTTGGGCTATTTTCGGTGGGCCGGCTGCTGAAAGCATTGGTAATACTTCTTTTGAATTAGCAATTTTGGTATTGGTTTCCACCCTAGTAATCGCCTGCCCTTGCGCTTTAGGATTGGCGACTCCTACTGCATTAATTGTTGGAACAGGAGCGGGAGCAAGGCATGGAATGCTGATTAAAGGAATTGAAGCATTAGAACGATCTCACAAAGCAGATACTTTGGTGGTTGATAAAACTGGGACATTAACCGAAGGTAGGCCAGTTGTTTCTAATATTGTAACGATTGTTGGCAATGAGGAAAAAATATTGCACATTGCCGCAGGTCTTGAAAAAGAATCATTACACCCACTTGCGATGGCAATCATTTCAGCGTATGATGAGAAAAATATCTCAATACTCGAGGCGGAAAAGGTTGAGGATATTGTAACCCATGCGGGATTTGGCTTATCCGGTTCAATGTTGGGGGAAAAGGTTGCAATAGGAAATATTGGTATGATGAAAAAGATGTCAATAAAATTATCAGAGCAGCAATTATCTGAGGTATCCTCTGCTGGCTCATTAGGTGCAACGGTCATGTTCGTAAGTAGTGGTGATGATTTGCTAGGTTGGCTTGAAGCAACAGATAGTATCCGCAAGTCCACCCCTCTTGCAATCAAACAGGCGCAAAAAATGGGTCTTGAAGTCGTGATGCTAACTGGAGATAGAAAAGAACCAGCCGAACACATCGCTAAGCAAATTGGCATTTCCAAAGTAATTGCTGAAGTGAAACCAGATGATAAGGCGAATGTAATTGCTACTTTGCAAAAAGAGGGCAAAGTGGTAGCAATGGTTGGTGACGGGATAAATGATGCCGCGGCATTAACGATGGCAGATGTTGGACTTGCGATGGGAGCTGGTAGTGAAGTGGCTCTCGAATCCGCAGACATAGTATTGGTTCGTAATGATTTATTAGATGCAATATCTGCATTGGATTTAGGAAAGGCAACAATGAACCGCATCCGGACCAATTTGGTTTGGGCATTTGGCTACAATATTATTGGAATTCCCCTTGCTTTGGGCCTCCTCTTTCCCTTTACTGGGTGGTTATTGCCTCCGGCATTTGCTGCGGCAGCGATGTCGATGTCTTCGGTTAGTGTTGTAACCAATTCACTATTATTGAAGCGGTGGCGCCCAACAACAATTAGTTAGGCTGAAAAACCCTTGCTGCTTGCAAAGGCTGAGTGATAAGATGGAACACCGACTTTCAATAACAGGAATGACTTGTGGGGGCTGCTCTGGGAGAGTAACACGTGTACTTGAAAGCACAACTGGAGTTAATTCGGTTGTCGTTGAGTTAAACCCAGGAAGTGCAGTAATAAATACTTCAGATGAAGTTACTACCGCTCAACTAATAGAAGTTGTTGAAGGTACAGGTTTTACTGTAATTTCTCAGTAATAATTTGCTAAAAATTATTACGGAAAGTTAACCACAATAACCGACTTGCATTATTTGTAAACCGTTGGGTTTTCATGCTATGGGGGGATGGCAGTTCATGGGCGGAGAAAGCACTTCGGCTACAGGCGAAAATGCCGAAAGAATTGCTTTTTTAGCCAACCAAATAGCCCATCATTCAAATTTGTATTTTAATCATGCTCAAACGGAGATTTCAGATGGCGAGTATGATGATTTATTCGATGAATTAAAACTTTTAGATCCCTCTCACCCACAATTATCTCAGGTTGGTTCTGATATTGATCCTGGTTCCGAAAAGGTAACACATCTCTTTCCAATGCAAAGTTTGGATAAAGCGACAACCGATGATGAAATCTTACATTTTGTAAACGAGACAAGCAAGGGGCAAACACGATTTATTTCTCAACCCAAATTAGATGGCTCAGCATTATCCCTTGAATATAGAATGGGGCGTTTAGTCAAAGCGGCCACACGCGGCAGTGGTCAACGCGGGGAAAATGTAACACGTAATGCAAGAAGAATCGCAAATATTCCTGAAAGTCTGCCAATGCCGATTGATGCTCACGTCAGGGGTGAAGTCATCATGCCTCTGTCTGTATTTACGCAAAAATATGCTGAGACCGCACCGAATCCAAGAAATCTTGCCGCAGGTGCCCTTCGTCAGAAACATGCTGAACAGGGCAAATCCGATGCTGCAGATTTACGCTTCTATGCTTATGATGTGAAATTTCCAAGCGCCGAGCATCGCCACCCTGATTCAGTCCAACCACCAATGACTAACTTCGACAGTGAATTACTCGTTTGGTTAGAGAAAGCGGGAATTGAGCCTGCGGAATGGGATGTAGTCAACGCCCCCACCGCCGCAAAAGCCGCAGATGAATTAATGCAAATAACCCGTCGTTGGAGCGCAAAGAGGGAAGAATATCATCTTGAAATAGATGGGGTTGTGATAAAACTTGATGACCTCAACATACGTCAACAATTAGGCAATACTGCCCACCATCCTCGTTGGGCATTAGCATGGAAGTTCCCTCCAGACATTGCGGCAACGGTATTGATGAGCGTAGATTGGCAAACTGGACGTACGGGAAATGTAACGCCGGTGGCTAGACTTGCGCCACAAGTATTGTCTGGTGTGACTATTGAAAATGCAACTCTCCACAATATTGGAGAGGTTGAGCGTTTAGATATCCATCTTGGAGACAAGGTAAGATTGGTTAGGCGTGGTGATGTTATTCCTAAGGTTGAGGCGGTAATTGGTCCTGCAACAAAAAGTGATTTACGCGGACGCTTTCATGCCGATGGCTCACAATTCACTGCGGATTTGCCCCAACGAACTCCGCCAATTCCCCCAACAAATTGCCCTTCCTGTGAAAATGAATTGATCATTGAAGGAGCATTTTTACGTTGCGAAAATATACTCTGTTCAGCAAGGACAATACATTCGTTGACATATTGGTGTAGATTTTTAGAAATGGATGGGATTGGCGAGAAAATATCTCAGCAGTTATCGCAATCTGGTTTGTTGAATAGCATTGGAGATCTTTATCGTTTGACAATGGAAGATTTACTTAGCCTTGACCGGATGGCCGAAAAGTCTGCAAATAATGTATTAGGGGAAATTGCAAAAACTACAGAAATGAAACTATCTAAATTCTTGGGGGCGCTTGGATTGCCGGGAATTGGCCCCGAATTGGCAACTTTAGTTGCTGAAAAAGTTGTATCCTTTTCTTCATTGATTGAATTAGTGGAGCGAAGGGATGCACTCCCTGGTACCGACGAAGGCGGACCAGAATTAGATGAAAAAGGCAAGCCGGTAAAATATAATTCTGCAATCGCAACATTGGTTGAAATTGATGGCGTTGGTGAGAAGGTTGCAAAGCAGTTATTCAATGGAATTGGGATAAGGCTGGAAATGGTGTTGGATTTAGCAAATGTCCTTACAATCATTGATCAGCCGATTATCTCAAATGAGGAGAATAAATTACTTGGAGTTACATTTTGCATTACCGGTTCACTATCTCGTTCTCGTAAGGAAATCCAGCAAGAAATTAAGCAAAAAGGTGGAAAAGTAGTTGGGAGCGTTTCTAGTAACCTTGGATATTTGGTCGCTGGTGAAAAATCAGGTAGCAAATTGTCTAAAGCCCAATCGCTTGGAGTAACAATAATCACTGAAGCAGAATTATCTGCATTACTGATTGAAGATGAGAGTGCTAGGGCTGAAACTACAGACAATGTTCCTTCAGTGGACGACAATATTAAGGCTCAAAAAGGTCCCTCTCAAACCAGTTTATATGACCACTAATGGTAATATTATCCATATAGCATTGAGTTTCTTTCGCTGGATAATGGTGGTGGTTGGCTAACCTGCGCTTCCATCATTTTCACTAATTGTTCTTCAAGCCGTTCTGCTTCTTCAAGTAAAGGCTTTTCGTCAAGTTCAATTGTTGGTAAGAGTGTGTTTAGGTGTTTAATCAATTCTGCTGCTGCTCTCGCATCTGGGAATCGTGGGTCTGCTTCAACCAGTATTGCCATTAAATCAAGCCCTCTTCTCCTTCCTTCAGACAATAATGTGCCAGTCATCCCTCGCAAAACCCCTTGTTCAATTAGTGGGATATCCATGCTATCAAGGCGCTTTCTAACTTCCTCAGTTGCACCTACTCCGAGGATGTCAATTGCTTCGGTATCCTCATATTCAACCATTGGTTCATTGCCAAGTTTTTGGCCACCGGAGACACCTTTTCTTGCAAATGCATCAATAATTAATCCGGCTTTTATTCTTTCACTTTCCGACCAAGCAAATAGCGAATTAACCAATTGGAATACCAGTTTGTCTGGAATGTGTAATTCACTCATTAGCAAAACCACTTTATTACAATCTTTGACATTACACTCTGGTTGTCCAGCGTATGCACGAATTGGCGGCAAAGGGACCCCGTCTTCAATTAAACAAACCGGAGGAAGTCTTGGGTCTTGTACCCCACCGATAAATTTCAAATTTAATTGTTCAATTAGAAAATGAGCTGCGATTGAAGAAACCATACCGACTCCAGGGAAACAAGAGATTACTAATGCTCCATCAAGTTCGATTTCCGCCTTCAGTTTAACCGTCGGTCCAACTTCCATGGTAAAGGCAGTAGGTGCAGAAGTCATAACCCTATGGGCAAAGTGTTGAGATATTATTGGACTAAAAAAAGGACATATTATTCATTCGATTTTCTATATGTTTGAAGCGATGCTTTCATTGAGATGGAGGCTTAGGGAGGTTGAGGGGAGAGCATGACTGAGGACGATGGGAAGCCAGCCTACCAACATTCATTATCACCTTCGGCGTGGAATCGTTTTGAAACTTGCCCGCGCCAGTATTGGCTATCACGGCAGCGCCTTCCGCGAAAAACAGGGATGGCAGCGGCCCTTGGGACTGCAGTTCATGCCTCAATTGAAGATTTGGTCGCCATTGATATGGAGGGGTATGAGAACTCCCAATCGGGCTGGTTGCCTAAGATAATGGCTACGGTATTAAGGAAAAGATGGGAGGAAGAAAAGGGTAATTTTTTGGCCACCCCCCGCCATCCAGATTGGAAGGAGGAAAAGTACAAGAATGCACAATCACAACAACGAGGAGGTGTTGAATTATTACTTCGACATGCCGGCGCATCGGGGCTTTCTCCAAATTCAGTAACGGCAGCACTTTGGAAGAGAGTGCAAGCATTGGTCATTGCCTGTGAGGGCGAATTGAGGACTAAAGATGGCCGAATAATGGGCCGTCTCGACTTATTATTGGCAGATGTTGATGAAGAAAATAATATCGTCGGTTGGCGAGTTGCTGACCTAAAAACCGGCCGAGTTCCAGAAGATGAATTATATGATACCGTAAGGAGGCAATTATTGCTATATAGGGATATTTTGCTTACAAACAATCCTGATGCCCCCCCTACTGTTGCAGTTGGTTGGTACACAAATGGTTCAAAGGCAATTGAAGCTCATGGAGATCCTGTAATAGATCAAGCATACCTTGCATGGGAAGCAACTCAAATTGATGAAACCCCACTTAAGCCAACACCTGGTGATGATTCTTGTGGCGGGTTTTGCGATTGGAAGGCATGGTGCCCACATTGGTGGAATTGGCGTAATGAATCAGGAAAATTGCATCGGGGAGATTTCGTTGACGCAGTAGTATTGATCCACAGTTATGAGGAAAGCGGGGCTGCAGTAATTGAGTTATGTGTGCCAGCAGACTTCCACGGAAGACCAATGCCAACGGGTCATCAGACCGCAGCAGTATTTGCAGGAAATAGCAAAAAGGCAATGGAAAAATTATCAGAGGATGGTTATCAAGGCGCACTATTTATCGGTGGAGCAATGGCAAAGGGAAGCACTTGGCGAATTGGCGGTTGGTGTGATGTTCTTCCATGGGCACCAATTCCCGACACAGGTCGTACCCTCTGAGTCAAACAACATAAAGCAATGCCTTGAACAATTAAATCATAGGTTGCTCAGAGGCACTAAGGGGAGAGATACATGTCTGGAAAAATTCTGCATTTTGCTTATGGAAGTAATATGGATCTCAATCGCTTGGATAAGCGAATTGGAAATGTCTCATCAACTCAACGTGCGTGTCTTTCAGGATTTAGATTTGAGTTCAATAAGTTGAGTTATCGTCTCAATACGGTATATGCAAACATCATGCTTGACCTTGATTCAACTGTTTGGGGAGTTTTGATGAATATAACTCAGCAACAATTGGACAAATTGGATATTAGTGAAGGCGTTGAAAACGGTCATTATCGTCAAGAAAAAGTGATTGTAGTCACAGATGATGATGTTGAACACGAAGCAATAACCTACTTCGCAGAGGAAAGATGGGTTAAGGATGGGATGAAACCTACAGAAACATATCGCAATTATGTCATTACAGGATCTAATGAATTCGATCTCCCACAAGAATATATTGAGCGAATAAAGAAAATTGCAAATATTGAAAAGGGAGGTGACAAATCTGAATACATGACTGAAGTAAAGACATGCCCAGCGACTGAAGCAGACCTAATTGTCCAAAATGATATACATGGATTCGATCCGAATCCACATTCCGATCCTCCGATAATGCATGATGTGTTAGTCGATGGTCAACCGGCGAAAGCAGGGGTAGGCTCCTTCGGAGCGTACAGTACACGAATTGTATTGGTATTCGACCCACCTCATCCAGAATGGGGGGATGAATTTGCTACCAAGTATTTCATTTTCGATGATAAAGAGCTAGGTGTGGTAAATTGGGGACATGATGGAAAAAGTTTCCATATTGAAAAGATTGTGGAATAATCTCACTAGCTATTCTCAGTGGGTATACGTAGTGACTACCCACAAGACTGGCGTTTCATGAATGGGTGTACAGAGGGCAAGGGATTTTATACAATTATAATTACAATATGACTACATGGCATACGATAAATACGACTATGACCGTGAAACAGATTATAGTTCGGGAAAGAATCCCAGAATGGAAGATGGAGAATACAATGTTACAGGAAATTCCTCCGGTCGTTCGTCTACAGCAACAAAAAACGAACGAAGAATGCAAACAATGTTGATATTGGGGATTATTGCACTGGGTCTACTTGCAAATTTTTTCTTCAATAGTGTTGTTTAGATCACCAATACGCTCCTACTCATACAACCGACATATCATTTCCACGAAATTGCAAGGGTTCTCTCAAACCCCTCAAGACATTATGGAAGAGTACAATGGGTGTTCAGTCCCCCAGTACACTCGCTACCGATAAATAATCAAATTATTTCTTCAAAAAAGGTGAAGAATATTCGGTCAATGTAATACTATTTCGCTTCAATTATTGAACGTGTGCCTTCAATTCAATAATTGCCTCATCGTTTATTCCACTTGCTGATGAAATTAACCAATTATAATATTGCAAATCGGAATTAATTAATTGTTTTATTGTTTTTCCACGATGTCGGCCAAAGGCGAGGATAATATTTTCATTGTCGCGACGTAGACGACCTGCAGAATCAACCGGCGGCAAATCATCATAGCCCCTTCCTAATGCACTTCC
>JABIHC010000030.1 GCA_018649825.1 Methanobacteriota archaeon | reverse complement strand
GAATGTACCTCAACGAAGCCGCACGCGTAGTATTAGTTTAGTACTGATAATGCTGCTTTCAATTATTGCCTCAGCAAACCTTGTAGATGCTTCGATTGCCCGCACATATACTACGAATAGGGACCCAGTTGATATCGCATTAGGTGATTTTGATTGTGATCAAGATCTGGATATGGCACTTGCAACCGCCGGCACTCACACCATGTCGATTCTTTGGAATAATAATGGTGATTTCACTGAACGTAGCGACATTTGGGTTGCAGGAAATACCGATGAATTGGCGGAATGGGAAGACTTCGCTAACGTTCTAATGATTGAAACTGGAGACATAAACGGCGATGGCGCCGAAGACATCATTCTTTTCCAGCGCAATAATCCATTCAAGACCGATGACCAAGGCGCTCCTGCTGGAGAGCCAGGGAATGTAACTGTCCTACAAAATAACGGATGTTCCGGTGGATTCAGTGGCTTTACGATTTCTGCCCGATATTCTCACTTTTGGGCATGGGATTTGGCTGTAGATGATCTTGACGGAGATGGAAATGACGACATAGTCGTAATGGACCTCCTTGCAGACATCACCTCACAAAGGCTTGTCACCTATCGCGGGCCAATTTCCTCAAGCACACAACCATTGATTACTAGCCTTGGACCTTCGAGTACTGCTCGTTTCTCAGAAGTTGAACTCGGAGATTATGGGGAGTCTCAGACCGGCGGAACAAGCGGAACTTGTACTGATTTGGATGCTTGGTTATTAGTCGGCCGTGGTGTTGATTATTCTACCGGCCAATACACAACGCAAGGTCACGATGATAACATGAGTGTTATGGAATTCTCTTGCTTAACCAATACCTTCCCGGCCACCGCAACCACTGCAACCATGAATGGACCTTGGCAAATGAATGTTGAATGGGGTGGATTTGATATTGCTGATATGGATGGAGATGGACGAATAGACATGATGGCAATGACAGATGGAAATGTTGAAAATGTTTCTTACCGTTCAAGTTCTGTAATGGGCACATGGAGCACTGCGACAAAAGCATATTTTGGCCCATACATCGCATATACTGTTACTATTGATGATTTAAATGGTGACGGAGACCCCGATTTCATTAACCCTACAATTGCAGAGCAAATAAATTCAACCAGCAGCACTGGTTCAGTCCAAGGTAATTATTACTTGACTCCACCATCTACTGTCCAAGTTACCCTTTCTGACGGAAATGGCGGATATTTAAATCCTCTTTCCTACAATACTGGACGCCGCCCAATTGTATCAGTTGTCGGCCAATTAGTTGGAAGTAGTTCAAGCCCACTTGACATTGTTGTTGGGCATGACAGTTTCGACTTTGGAAGTTGGGTCGATAATTCAGGCTGGGATGGACAATATGATTCAATTATTGTTATCGAAATGGATAACAAGGACTTGGAAGTAAGTAGTATTGAAATCAGCCCCACTGACCGCTATATCGGTGCAGTAGGAGAAGGTTCTCGTTCAGTAAATGTGACTGTTACCAATACTGGAATGAATGTTCTAAATGGACAAGCAACTTTGGATGTTGAACTGAAAACTGTTGATGAATCAGCAAGTACAAATCAAACTGTTTATGCTTATGACTGGGATTCACCAGAGTCTGCATCTGGTTGCGGAGGAGGATGTACTTGGTCCTTTGATGATTATCTCGGTAATGGAAATGCTTGGCACGAAGAAACCAACCACTCAAATGCAGCACCTTCACAAAATGGAAACAATGATGTGAATGTTACGGCCAATTGGACTGGAAACAACCCTACTGACTTCATGTGGGCAGGAACAATGGAAACAAACTCAACCGGCTCAACTTGGTCTGGATATCACCGTAATTGGGATGAAGGAATGACTCTCAATGATGTTGATTTGACTGGTAGTGACCGTGCATGGCTTTCAGTTGAATTATTCCAGCACCTTGGATTTGGTGCACTTGGTGGTGTCAACTCAAACGGCCAATGGCTTCTTGGAGACCTTTGGGATGACGTTGCAATGATTGAAGTTCGTAGCGATGACCGCGGATGGTCAACCATTAATTGTCCAACTTCTGCTTGGATAGAAGGAGCATGTATTTCCGGAGAAAGCATATGGGGTGGTTATGACATGGATAGATACTACAAGATGTATCAGTTAGGTGGCTATGCAGAATCCAATATGTACTATGGCATATACAGTCCGGGTACCTATTATGGTTGGAATAATTTCACCGAAGAGGGAGTTGGCGCATTTGACCTATCTCCTTGGGCGGGCGATACCGTAGATATTCGTTTTAGATTCCGCACAGGGTTTGAAGGCAGTATCTCAGATGCTAATGAAACACGTTGGTCTGGAAGAGACGGATATGCTGTAGACAATGTCACTATTTGGAAGCAGAATACTGCTTTCAGTGGTTCACCACAAACTCAACAATCACAAATAAACATGGTAAACCTACAACCTGGCGAAGAATACGAAACATCAATTCAAGCAAACTTTGACAATGATACCGTTTACCGCATTAGTGCTACTTTGAATTATGGCCAAGATGAACAACCAGCAAATGATGAACTGACGGGCTATATTCAAACGCTCAATATCTTCGATCCGGCTATGGTTGAAATTAATTCCTTTGACCCGGGTGCGCTATATGCAGAAGGTGCATTAGATATTGATGCAACTGTGGCTCATTATGGAAATACTGAAGTTGACTTTGACGTGGAAGCAACCGTATTGAGCGCTACACCAAATGATGTTGATTGCGGCTCTACTACCGCAGTTTGTGATGAAGGATTTGAAGGTGGGGCCAATGGTTACCGCTATGCTGATGATGACGGTGATGGAAACGGAGCAATTCAAATTGATAGCGGATTACAAGAAGTTCTATTCGGCTCAAACGCATATTGGTTTGGCCATCCTGATGTCTCAGCAAACTCTGGATATGAGGATGTTTGGAATGAATCATTCACTCTCCCTAATATTGATCTCACAAATATGCAAGGTGATTTCGCCTCTCTTTCCTTTGACTACTTCGCTGAAACTTTCTACTACATTGATACAGATGGCGACAAGTATAGCGTAAATGATTATGTTTCTATCCAATTAGATTGGGACCACGCCGGCACCCCTGGAAGTGGAATGATGATTGGCCAGTGGAATGATTACAATGAAGATGGAACTTGTATCGTTGATGAGGATGGTGACGGATTCATAGACCCGATTAATGAAACTACTATTGACAACAAAGAAGTAAACTATATCGGAGACGCAGCAAATATTGATGGAACTACTGGTGGAAATTACAATGTATTCTTTGATACTGAAGGATTAGTCATGAGCCGAAGTATTGATTTGACTCATCTATTCATTCTTAACCAAACTACTTCAGGTTCATGGAGAAATGAATGTATGTCATTGAAGGGTACTTCATTAGATCTATCATTTGAATTCCAATCCGATGATGATGGTCACAATGGGCTTTCTGACGGACTACGTGGTGTTGCATTTGATAATATCACAATTGAGGAATTCACTTTTGTTCAAGACGCAGTTTACTCATCTTCAGTGAGTGGCATTGATGCAGAGGAAGAGCAAACCCTAACCGTGGGAACTCATGATTTCTCTGCAGGAGTTTACATGATTCAAGTTGAAAGTATTTTTGATAATACAACTCAAGGAACCAGTTGGTATGGAGAAGATGAATTCAATGAGGCAAATAACATTGAAAGAGTTATTTTCACTGTAGAAAGTGTTAACATTACTCTTGGAAAGCCGAATAGCCTTGCCTGTTTGAACGATGTTACATTGCCTTGTACATTACCTATCGACAGTGCTTTGACCCATGATTACGAATTTAGTGCAACAAATGGTGTACTTGCTGGAGAATATCGATTTAATATGCATGTTACTGAGATGGGTAGTGGAAATGAAGTATATTCCACACAGGCAAATGGTGGTTCACTAACTTCACTTGACTCACATGAAAGAACTACTGTTGCTTTCACTGGGTGGAGTGGATGGCAAGATGGATTGACCTACAATATTTCCTTTGATGCAGAATTAGCAGACGGCAGCCCATCTGGAAACATTAGATACTTCCACGCTACCTTTGCTAACTCAATAGACATTGCAATCCTTTCTGACCCAACAAACCAAGGGCGTCTTGACAATGTAAAGCGAGACTTGGCCGGAATGGGAATGTCCTACACAACATACACCACAAGTGATTGGAGCACATACTTTGACTCCGGTTGGTTGACCCATTATGAGAAAATTCTCATCCCATGGCAATCGAGCGTTTCAGCAATGGATGTCTCTGCTGGAGGAAAAGGATTCTACAAGTTACTCGGTGAATCAGCAAATCAACAAACATTGGAGAACTTCATGTCTGCTGGTGGAACAGTTCAAATGCACTTAGGAGCATATGAAAATTATTACCAACCAGACCGACTGCCTTTCCAAGTTGACATTAGCAATAGAGTTAATGCAGATGAACAAGTAACCTACAATGACCTCAACTTTGATGACCCTTACCACCCACTTTTCGACAATGTTAACCTAGAAAACTTCAATGGATTCGAAGTTGACCACACCGTACCTCAAGCGGTTATTGACACAAATAAGGTAGGGACTCAAGAAGTTCCAAAAATTTGTGGAGATACAATGCTCAAGGGAGGCCAATTCCAAAGCTTGATG
>JABIHC010000092.1 GCA_018649825.1 Methanobacteriota archaeon | reverse complement strand
TACCGGTTCCACAGATAACCCCGGTAGCGCACCACCAGACTATGCTTTTGCTGCATCACAATTAGCACTCACGACTTCCGTAAACGAAGATTCTGGCATCACTCCTTTGCAAGGTTCACAAAGCTCCACGCCCTCAAACCCCGCGATTCCTGCCCAAGGATTACCCGATGGTTGGACCATTGACCAGTGGAATCACTATGGCAGTCAATGGCTATTGGAACAACAGAATGATTCCTTTTCTACCGCTGAAACCGACTTGCCTCAAGTCACTGATGAACTTGACCTATAGTCAATAGTGATATGTTGATTTTCACGCACCAGTTATTCAGTTTTCTCTTGAACTATTTCTTCAATATAACCTCCAAAAACAATTACTTTTTTCAAAAAAAGTGAAAATATCATTACTGACAACTTTCCGTATTGTTGAAAGAGCAAAACCGCCTCCGTGAAGTTATGGCGAGCAGTAAATTACGAACTTTATTGGTTTTCTTTGTTCTTTTTTCAATGACGGCGATGCCGATTGTTTCAACACAATATGTAGTCAATACTCATTACAATATCAGTGAAGAACTAGCGGAATCTAAGAATGAAATACAACTTTTTTCGCAGAGAAATATTCAGCAAATTGATATTTCACCATGGCGAATTTCGGACAAATGGGCCTATGATACTGTCTTTGATGTAGCAGGACTAATTGCAGATGCAAACCTAACTGGTGCAAGTGTTAATTCACTTACCGGCGACACTGATTTTGAGGTTCAGGACATTATTTTTCTCGATATAAATGGCACTCAAACTCTCGTATATGAGTTGAAAATTGAAGGGGATTTTACCTCTGGCAATAATGGTGCAACTTTCCCTAATGATGGCAGCACCGTTACAGGCCGGTTGGATGTTGAATATCTCGGCCATGATTATGTTAGAGTGAGTGATTTAGCAACAGTAAGAAATGAATTTGAAGTTGAAGTAACGTTTGCGCCATATAATCTCGGATTTTTTTCTCAAGACCTTGGTGATATCCAAGTCAACAATACATATTGGCCTCCAAGAGAAGATTATGATTTCCCGTTAATGATGGGAGATACATGGAATGCAACTTATTACACTGAGACAGAAGTCACTGGTGTATCAGATTATTTTGATGTTAGCGGACTTGACTCCAATGGCACAGACACTACATTATACCAAGTGACTCATCAAGGCACACCCACAGAAGATGGGAGTGGGATTACATATAGTGGATGCAATGATGCCATGAAGATTTCAAGTTGGAATTCAACAGGGGCCGCAGGTGGATTCAAATGGTACTGCCCAAATTCACGCAGTTATGCGTGGAATTCTTTTCAAGACCAAAGCCTTGGCCTGCAAATTGATTGGAAACTAAAATCATACAATCCGACAGATTCCCAAGGTGTATCGGCTTCATCAAGTCCGGGGATTCGCCAAACTGTAGTTGAGTCTATTCCACAATTTGACCGAGTTCGACCAGATACTATTCTTGGAACTTGGGGCAATTATTCATCCAATCTTGGACAAAACCCGCAAATAAATACTAATTTACAACTGCGTTGGGAACATGAAGGAATTATTCAATCGCTTACAACCGCCTCTAATGGTTCTTCATGGACTACTATTGATGTAGGTCACAGTGACGATAACACAACTGTAAATGATGATGAAGGCAGTCATGGATTAATCATTTGGGACCCTGTGGCAAAGATAGTTGGAGTGAAAACTGTTGTTTTAGACCCCCTCGTTACTGCTATTGATCTAATTGCAAAGCAAGATGGAGTGATAGTTCAGAGAAATCGTAGCGGCGTGATAACAAACTTAAATCCAGACACAATTACTGTCCTACCTGGAGATTCCCTGCAATTTTGGCTAATCACTCAAAATAGAGGAACTCAAGTCTCCCCTGCCACTCAAATGGAAGTTTCAACTCCAGACGGTTCATCAAACCAGACAAATGTGCCGCCATTGCCGCCACTCGGGCAGGCAACAATTACAACCAACTGGACTGTTCCTGCCGAACAGCCCATTGGCAATATTACTTTGACCTTTGAAGTGGACCCTGACGAATTGGTTACTGAAGATGCTAATAGAAGCAATAATTTAGCCCAAATTTCAATGTTTGTTGGCCGAGCGCCAATCGTAAGTGTAACGGTTTACGATGAAGTATATACTCATGCAAATGCTACAATAAATGCAAGCGCAAGTTATGACCCAGATGGTGGTGAAGTTGAATGCGACTTTGCAATTGATGAAGATAAGGATGGAATCTTTGACGTAATGGTGTTTTCAGAAAATTGTACGCTTGAATGGGCTTGGATTGATGATGGAGAACAAATGGTTTGGATTTATGCTTATGATATGGAAGGTGATGTGGGGCTTGAACAAGTCAATGTTACAATTCTAAATCAAGTGCCATGGATTTCGCTTTCTGGCCCTGAAAGTGTTCCAGCAGACTCTGAAATAACTATCACTGCTGACGACTATGGTGATAATGATTCATATGTTGAGCCGGTTTCAATTTCTTGGCCTAACTCAATGTGCGAAGAAGGAGTTACCCAGCCAACTTGTACGTTCTCTGTATTTGAAGAGACGAATATTAGTGTTTTAGCCATTGCAACAGATGAAGATGGAGCAACAACCTCGACAACATTCCAAATAGGAATTACAAATATGCCACCAATATTGGAATCGGTTGAATTGTGGATTGATGGGGTAATGAGTGATAATTGGACAGTCATGGAAGACCAAGTGGTTGAATTGCGCGCCACTGGTAATGATACGAGTCTTGACCTACCATTGTTAGTTTATGATTGGCATACCGATATTGATTTATTTCCCGAGATGAGTATTGCAACCTCTGGAGAAAACTCGATTATTGAAACTTCATGGAATACCTCTGGCACACATAGAATACAAGTTGAATTATTTGATGATGATGGCGTTTCTGGAGGGCTATACAACCACACAATTAATGTCACCAATGTCCTCCCTACCATTCCCGAAATTTCTCCCCCATTACCTGCATATGAAGATCAAGAATTCTCCCTATTAGGTAGTGCAATTGATTCTGCAAGCGACACAGAATCACTTGTTCTTTGCTGGGATATCGATGTTGAAGAAAACAGTGATGGAAATGGAACCTCATGGGATGACTGCGATGTTGAAGGAACCGTCTTAACTTATTCCTTTGTGATACGAGGAGTACATGTCATTACTTTCCATGCGACCGATGATGATGGTGCAAGTGGATGGCAAAATATTAGCGTCACCACAATCAATAAAGCACCAACGGCAAGTATCACAAGTAGTTTTGAAGGAGATTCTATATCCATAGAGGAAGGAGGAAGTATTACCTTTTACGGTAACGAATCAGATGACACTCTTTTCGACCAAGCAAATCTGTGGATGTGGTGGGATTCCACTTGCCATGACGGTGATAGCGATGGTATTCTTGTCGATGATATTGATGAAGAGGCTTCATTTGCGACCTTCGCATTTGCAAGCCCTGGAATCTGCACTATTACTTTGCACGTTGAAGATGACGATGGCGAATCAGACTCAACAAGTATGACTGTTGAAGTAACTGAAAAGCCACTCAGTTCAGCCCTATTGAGCAACATTGCTAGTGGTAAAGGAATTATCATAGGGCTTGGAATAGTTTTTGCTGCCTTACTATTGGTATTTGTTATTACACGCCGTAAGCAAGATTATTCTGAAAGTATTACACTACAACAAAGTAATCAAAGCAAGGCTTGGGATTTGCAAGCGCCATCTCAAGGTATTCTTTCACATGCCTCCGGCGCCGCACCAATGGATTCTTATGAAAGAGAATTAAATTCAATTGACTACCAATCACCCCCTCCTACTGCTCAACCTACCTACCAACCTGCGGCACAACCTGTGGCTCAACCTACCTACCAACCTGCGGCACAACCTGTGGCTCAACCTGCAGTGGTGCCTGCCCAACAACCTGCGGCTCAACCTGCAGTGGTGCCTGCCCAACAACCTGCGGCTCAACCTGTAGTGATACCTACCTCTCATGTACCTGCATTCCCACCTCCCGCCTCAGCACCACCTATACCTGCGCAAGGATTACCTCCTGGCTGGTCGCAAGAGCAGTGGTTAATCTATGGAGAAAAGTGGTTAGAAGAGCAAAATAAAATAGCCTCAACCCCATCTCGTGCTGGAAAGGACATGTCTGAATTATTGGATGACTTGGACTTTTGAGGTGATAATTTGGCAAATTTATGGCAATTCTTCGGCTTACCTGACCCTGAAGTGCAAACTCCCCTACGTGCGAAAAGTAAGGGGAATGCAAAAAAGCCCAAATTAGCAAGTTCGCGCCAAGGTGCTGGCATACAGGGCCAACAAACTTTCACGACAATTCGTAATGCAATTGCAAAATCTAAGATGTCAAGAGCAGATCAACAAACTTCTTCATTCGCCAATTGGAAGGGAGCAAGGACTCCTGATGGGGAACCATTCCATGACCTAGCAGGAGATGAATGGCAACAGAGGACCAAAAAACTTGCTGAATTGCCTTCTAAAGCTCTTCGCTATGTTATGCCCGATGAAATGCACCGCCTACCCTATGATGGCATGGCAAGAAGATTAGAGGAAGGAGATACTCTAGTTGTTGATATTCGCTCATTAATACATATGGATGCCCAACAATCTGCATGCCGAAGAATGCTTAGAGAAATGGCCAATGAAAATGGGATTACTCCTTTTGCATTAGACGAAGATGAAAAATTGTTACTCATTCCGGGGAAGGGAAATGTAGTTGATTTTACTGCATATGAATTGGGTATTTCTCATGCCCGTCCGCTCCTGTAGCATTATTATTTCCATTTTTGATTAATAATATCGTAGCCTATTTTATAGCCTATCTGGTAAACCATCACATTAATGGCGAGCCGGTGGCATAAGAAAAATGCAACTTGGGCCGCTGGCTCATATGTTACTATTTTTAACATGAGTGCCTTTATGCAGATCTTTTGGATACTTGGGATTACAATTCTTTATTTCACAGATATTGAAGGATTCCATCACCTTGGTAATACTCAAATAATAAGCAATGCTCATTACCTCGGCATATTGTTTTCAGTCACTTTAGGAGTATTTATGATGTTGCCAGTAGGAATTGCCTATGACATCTTCCCCTTAATTCATGCAATTGCCCCCTTCGATGAAACAATAATGAAAGTATTTATTTGGACCAATTCTTTTGGTCAAATATGCTTCATGTTATCTCTTTTTGCTTCCAGCCCGCAAATGCAGCATGATATAGGCCTAATTGCAATTACACTGATTGCAATTTCTCTAACAATCCTTGCACCAGCCATTTTGAGAACAGTCAAAATGCGAACTAGGAAATCAAGTGGACCATTATGGCATTATACCGCGGGATTGACGATTCCTGTGATTGCAATGTTTTCTTTGGCTGCTTGGATGATGCAAGACTATACAATTATTCTTCACTTGGCTACTGTTCTACTAGTAGATATCTTTTGGCTTCTGCTAATAATTAATTTAATTATTGGCCATTTTAATCGCCGCCTCGGATGGGAATTGATTAGCGAAAAAAGGCAAAAAATAATGCCACTTATTTTTACTACCGCCATTATTATTCACCTAATAATGTCTGTTGGCGAAGCAGCACAATCATCTTGGTGGCATTATTCATTTCGCTTATCTTTTTCACTCCTATTACTGGTAGCACTAGCAACAGTGAATCCAGTAAGAATTTTGCGAATGGCATGGGTTGAAAAGAGACCTAATTCCGACCTACTAATATTATCCCTATTGTGGTTAGGAATTGCCTTCATTGTTTCACTTTATGAAATCTTGGTGCTAAAGAGGGTTACAAATGTCAGCAGAGTGATACTATTCTTTGGTGCAGGTGTTCAGGGCACTTGGGGCTATGCAAGTTATCTTCATTTAGACCATATCGGGACGAAAATACAAGAGCGTGCACCGGCAAAAAAAATCCGCCGCCTTCTCAATGTATCTCTCTTACTTTACCTTGCCATCTATTTGCCACCAATTGATAAATTGCAAAATGAAATGGGACCATTGCATTTCCTAATGTATTTACTCAGCCTACTGGCCTTTATTTCTTCCTTCATTTGGTGGATTTCCAACTCATTTTTCATCCTAAATGATTGGCACCGCGTTCCTATTTTCTACAAAGATTTAGTTGTGGAATATGACGACCTTGATGAATGACATTTTGTTTCCAATTTTTCCATCAATTCACTCAGCACCTGGCTTGCGAAACCCAGTACTGCTAATTCATCACCAGCAACTAGTTTAGCATTAGATGCCATTTCTCCTGCTAAATCATATGCACCAGCCTTACCTTTCCATGAACCGTTATTAAGTAGATATTCAAGTTTGCTTTCGTTTAATTCTGCAATTTCAACAGTCGCAGATTCGACCCCACTGCAAACAAAAGCCCCGAATAATGTTGTACCCGACCAAACAAGATGCCTCCTGCCTGATAGCCGTATTAACATTCCAGCAGCAGATAATTCATCAGCAGGTTGCCCTAGGGCAGAAAAGGCATCATCCGGGTCGGCAACAAGTGTATCTGCTACAATAACAATCACATTTTCAATAGAAGTAGGTGGCGAAGGGGATTTCACAATAACTGAAGGTTTCAAAGTATTCCCTCCTTTCATATTACCTCGAGAATTGATACCTGTGTCTTTGCTGTTTGGATTTTCAGAATCACTATTTCCCATCCAATGCCAAGATAGTTGCTCAATGCGGCCGAGACTAACCTCTAACTTTGCTGTATTTGCCTTCTCATTAGTAATATGGGAAACCATCGCCTCAACAACAATTCCAGTAGGCACTGGAGTTTCCTCGCCAATTAGTGCACTGTGGGCAAACCAAATTGGCATTCCCTTCAGCATTTCTAAAAGTATCTCAGCCCTTCTTTCTGAAGCAGAAGCCAACCAAACCCCCATTGACTTCTGTTGCATTACCCCCACCCCAATAGTGCAATCATTAAAGGGCGACCCTATTCAAGTGCCCGACAATTTCTAATGACTTCTTCACAATAACCTCTTTTCTTTTGAGTCATTATTTCAATATAATGCAATCATAATTGATTATTTATTGAAGCAGTTTAAGGGTCGGTTTCATATGTTTGAGTGAAGTGGAAGGATTCGGTGGTTCAATGACCAGCGAGGGACGGATAGCAACCTATGTTGAAGGATTAGACGAAAGAATGCAAGGAGGGATACCTCGCAAGCACATCGTTTTAGTCGCTGGCTCAAGCGGTTCAATGAAGTCAACTCTAACATTTTCAATGCTTTATAATTCAGTATTAAATGACAATACCTCCGGCATTTATGTCACCCTAGAACAAGGCAAGGAAAGCCTACAAAGCCACATGGCGGGCATGGGCATGAACATTGATGATCCGAGAGTGCGAAATCGTATTGCAATTATTGACTTGGCTGGACTTAGAGTTCAACTTGATGAACAAGGTATGTCAGGAAAGGTTGATTGGATGGGCCAACTAATCAAACAACTGACGAATTATCGCAAAAGTATTGGCTTTGAAGTTTTGATTTTTGACTCGCTTGGAGCATTCTTCACACTAACAAAAATGGATAATCCTCGTGATGAAATCTTCCGTCTGTTTGAAGCGGTTCGCAATCTCGGCTTGACTGCCTTCTTTATCTGTGAAATGACCGGAGAAGACCATAAGCAATTTGGTGAATACGGAGTTGAAGATTATCTTTCAGATGGAGTGATTCATTTAGTAATGGATAGACATGGCGATGAAGTAAAACGAAAAATGTCAATTGTAAAAATGCGCCACACAGACCACATGCTTGGGTACAAGCCTTTCAACTGGAAAAATGTGGATAACCAATTTTCCATTCTTTGAAAATTACTTAATCAACCAGTGAAAATTATTCAACAGTAACCGATTTTGCTAAGTTTCGCGGTCGGTCAACATTTAATCCGAGTTCTAATGCAGTGTGATATGCAATTAGTTGCAACGGCAAAACTGTCAACATCGGACTTAGTAAGGGGTCGGTATTTGGCACACAGATTGAAACATCTGCTTCAGCGGCAATTTCATCACCTTCTTCACAAATTAATATGATTTTAGCACCCCTTGCTTTACATTCATGTATTGCAGACAATACTTTCGGCTTCAATTCATCATTTGGACATATTACCACAACTGGGCTACCTTCTTCCAATAATGCAATGGGCCCATGTTTCATTTCACCAGACGGGTATGCTAAACAAGGGATGTAGGCTAACTCCATCAGTTTTAATGCACCTTCTCTAGCAACTGGCGAGGATATACCTCTACCCAAAAATAAAACCGATTTTGCTTCTTTGATTATTTCAACGGCCTCCATAATTGGCCCTTGGTTGCTCAAATATTTTCCCATTTGTTCAGGAATTTCGCGTAAGCCTTTCACTAATGCTCTACCATTTTGGCGCGAAAGTGTGCGTGAGCGACCAATTTGAATTGCGAATAATGTAAGTGCAGCAACCATATTGGTGAAAGCCTTTGTTGAAGCAACCGCTTGTTCAGGTCCGCTGTGAATATATGCACCTGCTCCACATTGCCTTGCAATGGAAGATCCAACTACATTTATTACACCCATTACAGTACCTCCTTTAGTCTGTATTTCTTTCACCGCTGAAAGAGTATCTGCAGTCTCACCGGATTGACTAACGACAAAATAAAGACCCTTTGCATCAATAACTGGGTCATTATATCTGAATTCACTTGCAACGTGAGCTAATGATGGAACTCTTGCTAACTTTTCTATCAATAACCGTCCAACTAATGCAGCATTTAATGCCGTACCACAAGCAATAAGTCGTACATGAGGAATTGCCTGTAACTTCTTGGGAGATAATCTCAACCCACCAAGTCTGCCAGTACCATCAGAGAGGTTTATTCTTCCAGTAATACATTGGCGTAAGGCATCGGGTTGTTCATGGATTTCCTTAATCATGTAATGGGGATAATCGCCCAATTCACTTTCACCCCAGTCATCGTCTAAAATATGAATTGTAGGGTCAACTATTTTCCCACTATTGCGAGAAGTCTTTACATCACCTGCAGTTAATACCGCTAACTCTCCATCTTCAAGATAAATCACCTTTTGTGTATGAGAGGTTAGTGCATGAGGGTCACTGGCGATGAAAGTTTCTTTTTCTCCGATTCCAATAACTAAGGGAGAACCATTTCTTGCACAAATGATTTTTTCATGTTCTAAGAATATTACACAAATCCCCCAAGTTCCACGAGCACGGCGTAAGGTACGGCGAACTGCAGTAAGAGGGGCTGCTCCAGATTGATATTCGAGATTAATCATATGAACTAGCACTTCAGAATCTGTTTCTGATTTGAGAACTATCCCTCTTTTTCTCAATTGATTTCTCAAAGCATTTGCATTTTCAATAATTCCATTATGAACAAGTGCCACCTTTCCATCTTCAGAGGCATGAGGGTGTGAATTGGCATCTGTCACGCCTCCGTGAGTTGCCCATCGGGTGTGAGCAATCCCAATATTGCCTTTGACTGTTGCAGGTAGGATATTCTCTAACTCTTTTACCATACCTACTTTCTTGTAAATATCCAAATCACCGTTTATTACCGCGATACCTGCTGAATCGTATCCCCTATATTCAAGCCGCCTTAACCCCGAAATAAGAAGAGGGGCGGCAGCACTTGGGCCAATATAACCGAAAATTCCACACATAATTACAACTCCAAGTTATTACCGCACATTGGACAAGGGACTCGCTTAAGATTTGAATCCTTTACTGTGAAATGAATCTCACAATCAGTACAATTTGCTTGACGTTCAATTTCTAAAGTTGGTAAGGCGGGCAAACTCGGCAATGGAAGGGTACCGGGGCCATCAGCCAAGGGAGGCAAACCTAATTCGCTTGGAGAAGGCGGTAATCCAGGCAGTGGAGGTAATTGGCTTTGAGATGGCAAAGGTGGAAGAGGCAAGGGCATGGGGGCATCGGAACTAATTCCGCCTGGACTTGGTGGTAATTCCAATGGTGGTAAATCAGCAAGTATTGCCTCATTTTCAGATTTTTGAAGCCTTGCCATGCGCCGCTTCAAGCGATTACTTGCGCCATCTTGCTGAGCCGCTTCTTTCAAAGAATCAGCAAGGCTAATTTCCTCTTCATCAGGGTCATATGCCGGCAAAGAACTGACTTCAACTACTTCAGCATCCAAATCAATAGCAACTTTGATTTCATTCTCTAATAATTCAATATCTTCATTCACCCTCTTCTCAATATTCAAATCGGCTACAATTTCAACCATTTCAGTTTCCATTTCCTTTCCTTTCTTAATGACAATTACTACCATTAACAAGATTACAATGAATACTGCAAGCAAACTAAGAGCAATCTTTTCTTGCATTGCCCTATCTCCCGGCAGGGGGTCAAGAATGAGATTTAGAAGATTCCAATTTGAATCTTCATTCTCATTATTACTTGTAGGATCTACCAAACTATGAATGTAAAAGCCACCGCCAAGCGACCAAAGCAAGAAATGGGTATCCCCTTCAATAATATCTGCTGCAAAGAAATGCCCTTCAACCAATGCCGTTGAAAAACCAACTTGCTCATCGGACATTAATCCATAATGAACTTCTGGACCTAGGAAGCCAACAGTATCAAAGAATACTTGTACGCCATCCTTTATACTGACTATTGAAAGACCGGACATCCCTGGTGCAGGATAATCTTCAGGTTCATCTATCGACCATGCACTATCGGTCACTGCATACTTGAGGCGGGCGGCACTACCAGTCCCATCTCTCCATCCCGCAAATAATACATCTTTTCCATCAATAACTTCAACTTTTAATTGAGGCGTTGAGGCATTGTCTCCAACAACTGCTTGGAATGACCAAGGTGAAGAACCGATTTCGCCATGAGAATAAAACAATCCAACTCTACTTATTCCAGTTCCATCATCACGCATTGATTCATACAAAATGTGGATTTTTTCTTCACCTATTGCTACTACGGGTGAGTCTCCTACATGCGAGGAAATATCTGCATTTTGAATAACTCCACCCTCAAATAACCAATTATCCGCTGAAGTTGGATTAGTAGTTGAGAGCAAAAAGACGTTCGTTACATCCTTATACGAACCTGCAGTTGCAATATCACGATGATAACCAGTAATTACTAATTGTTCATCCTTCCTCGCCATACTCAAGCCCCAATAACTGCCCTCTGATGCTTTTAATGGCTGGGTAAGTGATTGAATAATTGCCATACTCCCATAATCATCCACAGTAGTGAAAGCAACATCATGTAATACATAACCATCTAAACTAATTGTTCTTCTTGTCCAAACCACAAAAGTTGTACCGTCACCGGCGCTAAGAATTGCTGCTTCGCCAGCAAAATTACTCTCAATAAGTGTATCTCCGGGCATAGTAAAAGCCTTAGAAACAATCCGAAGATGAAGTTCATCATCTCTTGTAGTAAGTAAATGACCTACATTATCAGCGGCAGCATAACCTAAAGGAACCTCATCATCCAAAATATCCAATTGAGTAGGTGCGCCAAGAAGTTCAACTTCATCAAAAATCACAAAAGTTATTGCTTGATTATTTGTAGTGTCATTCTCTACTTCGACATTTGCACTAATTCTAAATTTACGCACCATTGAGTCATCCAAATCAGGCCCAACCGCTATTTGATGGCTATGAAAAGAAGTTGTTATTGTTGAGCCAGGAATAATCCCCACAATAGATTCATCAAGTGATTTCCAGCCAATACCCTCAACAAATTCTTCAGTATTTATTTGAACTCCGGTTGCATCCTGTTGGCCAACATTTTCAACTCTAATTGTCATTGTAAAACCATCGCCGGGATAAGGTATTTGCGGATTAGTATTTATTCCACTATTGCGGACAATTATGGCAATTTCATCAGGTCTCTCATTAACAGTAAAATCAAATGAATAATAATTATTTGAACTATCCGAATCCTCGTAAACTCCGGTAGGATCAATTGCCAAAGTCAAGGTCACATCACCAATAACTTCTGGCATCCAATTCCAAAAGACCACGCGATGAATTTCACCTCGCCGCATTGATGGCACCACTTGTTCTAGAACTTGAGATCCCGTGGAAAGACGAACTACTACCTCGTCAACGTCTTTATCACCATTATTTACTACATCTGCATGAACTTCGACAATTTGCTGCAAAAAGGCATCACTAGATGGAAGACCATCGACCATGGTTTGCACGCCACCGGAGATTTGTAGGTCCGGCGTTGGAGGTACATTGTTGATGTTGAAAGACCTGCGGACTTCAGCGCTAACATACCCACTTTGGTTCAATAAACGAACAGTAAGGCGGTGATTGCCATCGGTTGTTGTCGTTGAATCCCATGTACCTGACCAAGAACCATCATCGTAAGTTGATGATGAAATTCCTGTTAAGGTCTCCCATTCTTCATTATCCACGCGTAACTGTATTGCGGATACTTCAACTCCTTCCCACATTCCCTCTAACACTGCATCCCCGACAATTGGGTCGTGCCCAGAAGGTGAGGTGAAGGATAACTCATGCTTTGCTGGACGAACTGAAACGAATACAGAGGTTGATGAGGTTTGAGTAGAATCTATAGCGCGGATTTCAACCCATGCGTCATTCCCATCATCTATCCAAGATTCTTTTACAGAAAAATCAATGAACCAATTTTCAAGATTACCTGCTCTTGTCCAATCAACAAGAGTTGAACTACCTCTGATCATTCTTGCCTCAACATGATCCCAAGTTTGATTACCACTGGTGTTTAATGTTCCATGGATACGGTTTATGGTTCCTAATATGAACCAAGTGCCATTTGTCGGACCCCCTACTTCCAGCACATCTCCTGTTCCATTAGATGTTGGAGGGGGATCGGTCCCGCCACCCCCGCCTGTGCTATTTTCATCATCACAAGGCAGGCTCAAAATCACATCAATATAGCAAGCAACATTTGCCAAACCATATCCCCAATCTTCATTCCATCTGTCGTTAACATCAGTTTCCGAAGGAGTTCCTTTTAATTCACTATTATTTTGAATAATATCCTTGATTTCAAAATGATCCAAGGTTGGATTTGCAGATAACATTACTGCTATTAAACCAGCCACAAGAGGAGTAGACATACTAGTCCCATCTTTTTCTTCATAGGAATCTTCTGCCATTGGCCGAGGCGTTCCAGGAATACTTGACCCTGTTGCTGCTGATACGGACATAATGCCCGAACCAGGCGCTCCAACCGTCGGTTTCAATTCATCCCAATCATCATCATCACCATCATCTTCACGTGGCCCAGAATTAGAGTAAGATGCGATAATATCATCCTCACGATCGATACTGCCCCGATTATTTACCGCGGCAACTGCTATTGAATGATCTGCACTTGCAGGACTTGGAACTCTTCTCGTTCCGTCATTGCCCATTGCAATAACAACAACAATTCCCTCCTCTGCAGCACGATTTACAAGACGGGCTTCTGCACCACTTCCGTTATCTCCTGTATCATCCGGATTGAGAGGACTTCCTACAGTGCCAAATGACATTGAAGCAACTTGAATTCCCTTACTTGAAGCATTATTGCCCCAATCTTTTTCCTTATTTTGGATCATCCATTCTATTCCTGAATAGGAATATTGTGAATTAGTGCCGCCTGCATCGGTGAGGACTTTGATGTCAACGAGATAAGAACCTGGCGCCGTACCTTGGTTTATTCTATTAGAATCACCAGTACCAACTGCAATTCCGGCGCAATGGGAACCATGGCCTTGGCCATCATCAGGATCTTCGGTTCCATCTGTTCGACTTCCAGAGGAAGTTGCATCATATCCGGCAACCCATTTTGGGTCGTCGTAACTAGAGGTGTCAAGATCTGGCTCATCATTTTGGTCATCGAAATCATTTAGTGAGCGATGCTCATTATCAATTCCCGTATCGAGAACTGCTACCACAACCCCATCGCCGCGATAACCACGAGTATGCGCTTCTCCGAAGTACAACTCACTGTCAACTGCAAGAACAGAAGCAGAGGCTGTGTCGAGGAAGGGGTGCATTACATTTTGATTTTCAATTACTACTACACCGGGTAGTGTCCACAAGTCAAACAATGCGCTGACTGGCACTTTGTCAACAGCAATTGCATCCAAATACTGCATTGGTTTCCACCAAGCGGTAGCAGATTCTGTTGCATCCGATGAAGTAATATCACTTTCAATTGAATCACCGGTCCAACCATGCATGAACAAGACTTGGCGGACTGCACTCAATTCTTCATGGCCCGGATGCCATGCAAAATCGATTGTGATTGCAACTGTCTTGCGCCCATCGGGACCAATTTCGGCAGTAGGAGATTCGGATTCAAATTGACCAGAAATAATTCTCTGAAGGCGGTCATCCATACCATTCCAATCCTTATCGGGACCATATGCATTCCACCAACCCCATTCTTCCTCCGCATATTTACCATC
>JABIHC010000139.1 GCA_018649825.1 Methanobacteriota archaeon | reverse complement strand
TCCATCATAATCCGATTCAGAGTTCTGCATCCAATTGATAACACCCTTTTCACACTCATCAAAAATATCCAAAACTGCATCATTGTCATCATCATCATCTTGATCAGAATCTCTGCATCCATCACCATCGTGATCTTCATTACCATTAGTTTGCCAACCTAGGGTTCGGGGGAACTCTAAGGAGCACGTATCGTATATGTCCAATACATTGTCATTATCATCATCATCATCCTCAGATGCATCATGGCAACCATCTGAGTCATAATCCAATGTAGAATCCAACGAATCCCAACCAAGCATCCCTCTGCTACAATGGTCTGTTGAGTCCGGGCGACCATCAGCGTCATCATCGGTGTCCTCGGTATTATCGTGACAACCATCACCATCCATGTCATTGATTTCAGGAATGCTGAAGAAAGCAATGCTACTTTCGACACATCGGTCAAATTCATCGGGAACTCCGTCACCATCCGTATCAGGATTTTCTTCAGTGAATATGAATATGTACACGGATACATTGGAAGTTGTGATTTCAGTAGAACCACAAGAGATGGTGAATGTACCGTTAAATGAAGATTCAATTTCATCGAGTTGTACAGAACCGTACTCGCCAGAAATTGTGACGGTTTGCAACCCACCTCGCTCGTCCTCCCATACGCCCAAACAAGTATCCAATGCAGCGTGGTTAATTTTCACCCTAGCAACAGATGCCTCACCTGCTTCTGCATAGACTACTGGTGGGAAAGCAGAGACAGTAACGGGGTCTTCAGGGGGTGAGGAAATAGTCAATATTGCGTTGGCAGTTTCGGTATTACCTGCTTCACTAGTCATGACAACTTGGACATTATATGTGCCCGATGGAAGGATTCCAAAATCAACGGAGAATTCGCTAGGGTTGGTGAAATGCACCATACCCTGAACTGGATTATCAGCAATTGTTGCCACAATAGATGCGTCTACATCAGGGCAATTACATAGCCCAGTAAATCCGACTGGCTCATCAAATGTGAATCCAGATGGAACATTCAATGATAACTCGAGGGGAGATTCAGTTGGTTCGTCAACAACATCATCTTCATCCCCACTGAGCATCCCCAAGCAACCAGAGAAAAGCATCAGAATTGTTAGAAAAAGGGCATATCCACTGCGTCGCATGTAACTGCGAGGAAGATATGAAACATCAACTCTCCGCCAATTGGCCACATTCAATATAAGTAGGTATTTTGAATTAATGATGAGCTTTCAGCATTAATCAATATTCGGCGGTGGCAAAAAATGAACCATCATCTCTCTGTTTCCATCTCTGTCCTGATGGGAGGACATATTCTGTTTGCCCGCTGGATTGGTCATATTCCCCACCTGGTGGTAATTGTTGGTAACTAGGCACATAGTGACTCATTGAGTCCTGCATGATGTCCGGTGAAGACAATGCGCTAGGTGTGTATTGTTGTTCTTGGTTCTCGATGGGATTCATGGACACAAGGTGAGGATGTTGATTCTCGGTTGTAACTATTGGAGTTGGGTGGTGAGAAATGTCCTCTTCTTCATCTCCTTGAGAACGTACTTTCCGAGCGATTAACACAATCGCCACAATTGTGGTGATGATTGCGATGATCAACGCCGCCATCATTCCCCCATTGGTTCCTGAAGATGTAGAAATGGGTGAATCATCGCTTTCAGTATATTCTGTTGGATCATCAAAAGTGATGTTAGTGAAGGCCGAGTTGCCTGCCCAATCAGTGACGTTCAGGAACAAGTTGTTCTGACTCCAATTTTGCCATTCTAAGATTCCATCCGCAGCAGGAAATTCATGCCATGTTGAGTTATTGGCCGACCACAATACCATCATCGGCCCACTACCTTCTCCATCATCGATGCTGAGATTGACGATGAGGAATGGATTTGGACCAAGTACTGTTTCTGAGATTTGCAGATTTATTTCCACGGCGTGACGGTCAATACGTACCCACGCTGCAACGACTGAGCCATTATTTCCAGCATTGTCAACAGCTCTCAATTCCAGCGCATGTCGCCCATCTGCCAACATAGTTAGATTGAGTTGTGAACTGTTTGATTCAACAGAAGACCAAAGACCCCCCACCCACCTAATCTCATATCTGTCCAGCCCAGAACCTTCATCTACAACACTCGACCATTCCACTAGGATAGTTGGAGAACTGGTCCAAGTGTTGTTAATACTGAATTCTGGGGTTGGGGGTGGCGTGACATCTGCTTCAGTTTTTTCATCAGCAGTCACAAACAAAAGGCGATAGGGCCCACCCGACTGAGAAGGATCCCAAGATACTCGGACATGATATCTTATTGGGACCTCATCTTCATCTTCATTCGTCACTGCTAGGGTTGTCCATTCCTTGTCACTGTCCAACCACTCCCCCACAAGTATGTCTTCTCCATACATTATTGCTATCTCTAGGTGAGCACCTTCTGCACTGAAAGCGATGGTGGTTCTGTTTCCTGCATCAAGGATGAAAGAGTACCAATCAGTTTCATCAAAACCAGATAGACAACCATCAAGGGTCATGTTGGGATTTGAAGTCAGATATTGTGCTGAAGACCTAGAGCCAGCGGCATCGTTGAGGAAGTTTCCATCAGTTGAGGGGTCATCACACCCTGGTAGAATGTTGCCCACAGGGGGGCTGTTGTCTGCACTGATGGTGATGGTGTTGTTGGAGAATCTGACATTGTTGTTCTCATCATCCTCTAGATGTTCATTAGTAGAATCAATAACCAGCAACACATACCAGATTCCCTCGGTTTCTCCAGTGAGATGTACTGCTTGTTCTCCATATGTGGAGATTCCTGAAGCCAAATCCTCAATCCTTGTTTGTGAAAGGCGCATGTCCTCATCACTGAGGGTTGAATCAACGGATAGCCATAGTTCGTATTCAAAACCAAGATCTTCTTGGCCAAGATTCTCAATTTCCCAAGCGATGGTAACAGTTTGTCCGGGCTCTGCGAATTCAGGAGCCTCGACCCAAGATGCCAAGAGGTCCATCGCGGGTGCCACGATGGTGAAACTATTACTAAAGCCAAGGTTGTTGGTTTCATCATCTTCAATGACATCATCATCACTATCAAGGACGACTAACCAATATCTTGTTCCAATCTGTTGTCCTGGAATCGTCACAGTTCTGGAGACGGTAGTGGAGTTTCCGTTGAGTAGAGGCCCAACCGCGAATGAATCCAGTTCAATATCATCGTTGCTTAACTGGGTGTCATCAGATAGCATTAGCAGAACAGTGAAACCATTGGCGTTGGAACCACCAGCGTTGTCAATCGAGATATCAACATCTACACTCTGTCCACTCATGATTTCGTCATAACCTGAAACCGAAGTTACGACGAGATCCGCTTGTTGCAGGCAGAATTGTCCAGTAGAAGCAAGCGAATTGTCCGTTTCATCCATTTCGATGATAGAATCTGTAGGGTCAACAATCAGCCCCCAGTACCAACATCCATCTGCAAGATTGGAAGGTACTGAGATGGTGATACTATCTGTCCACGTGCTCCCTATTAGAATTGAATTGATGTTACCTGAGGCCACAAGCGTATCTTGTCTAGTGATGCTGGTATCTTGCGAGAAAAGTATTTCGTAACCGACATTCATAGCGTCTTCTTGCCCATCATTCTTGACCTGAGCAGTCACTTGCAGAGATTGTCCACGCACACCGCTACTTGGGCCTGAGATTGATGTTGCCTCAACATCAGGAGCACAATCTAGGATTGTCAATTGAGCACTTTGTGTGGCAACGATATTGTTAGTCTCATCAGTTTCATCAACACTATCCCACACGTCGACGATGAGTCCAACATAGTATATACCTGGGGTAAGGCTGGTTGGAAGGGATGCTCTCATACTGGAGTGTGTGTATGAGGGTACTCCGCTGCTCCCTGATGCAGTACCTAATGAGGTACCGTAATAGATTGCAGTATCTGTGTTGCTGGTCGCAACCGTCGCTTCATATAGATGGGAACCAGCATAGTCATTACCGAGATTGGTCACACTCAGGGTTAGGTAGATGTCTTCACCTTCACACACTTGACGATAATTGGAATCCACTGATATTGAAGTTGCTTCTAGATCATGATCCGGCTCAGTGATTGAGATACTGTTTCCAGTGAAGTCATTATTGGCCTCATCTCCTTCATCGACCACGGAGGTGGTATCAACAATGATCCCCCAATAATATGTCCCAGCCCCTAGACTGCTTGGGATGTAATCATTGAATGTTCCGCTACGAGAACTTCCTCCATAGATGCTATACTCGTACTGTTGACTTCCAACCTGCGTATCACTACTGGTGATTGTGGAATCACTTGACAGGTACATTCGCCAATAGAAGGTACCAGTTGAATCATCTCCATTGTTCTCAATCTTCCATGAAATGCTGACTTGTTGGCCGGCTTGCCCTGAACTTGGTCCCGAAAGAATGGTCGCTTCAAGATCGGCTTGTTCTTCAATATCTATTCTGGTCGAATCGTAAGCGACGTTGTTGTTTTCATCTAATTCATTGACCGTATCCCGACTATCGGCTATCATGCCCAGATAATAGTAACCAGCAGTGATGGAGGTGGGGATCTGAACATTGTATTCGTAACCAGAACGGTAATTGTTTGCGCTGATACTTGAAACACTGAATTCATCCACCAAAACATCGTTTGTCGTGATAGTTTGGTCAGTTGAGAGATAAAGTTCCCAATGGAACGAACCCGAGTAATCATGTCCAATGTTGTTGATTCGGTAACTGACGGAAATGGTATCTCCCATCACAGCGCTGCTACTACTGGTTCCAACAGAATCTGCTTCAAGGTCAGCGTCATCATCTTCAATGGTAATCTGCCCACAATAGTAGATGTTGTTTGTTTCATCTTGTTCATCAACATCAGAATTGATATCAACTATGAAACCCCAGTGATAGGTTCCTCCATTGAGTGAAGAAGGTATTCTGTTGCTACCGCTGGAAAGAGAATCTGAACTGTAGGAACCCCCTGAGATACTGGATTTGTATTGGTCGTTTCCAACTTGAGTGTCAGAGGAGGTGATAGTTGAATCGCTGGAAAGAAACATCCCCCAATCAAATGCTCCAGAAGAGGCGATATATGAACCACCAGGATCGTTTTCTATGCTCAAAGATATAGAGGAATCAAGATAATCCCCCACCACTCCTGTAGTAGGAGCGCTACAACTCCTTCCAGTCAAATCTGGGGCCTCGTCGATAGTCACTCTGCCACTATCATAATCATCGTTGTTGTTTTCGTCTGATTCACTTACTTGATTGTTGATATCCACTATCATTCCAACATAGTATCGTGCTCCTGTAATGGTCATCGGGATAGTGATGGATTTTGAGATTGAACGGGTTGAACCGGCAGATATGCTTGATTGAGACCAATCGTCGAGATGGATGTCATTGGTGGTGATGCTGGTATCCGTAGAAAGGTAAAGCCCCCATCTGAAAGAACCACTGGAAGCATCTCCTTGATTCTCGATTCGCACACTTACGCTCTTACTATCTCCCGCATCCGCGCTGCTCCACGAAGCGGAGATATAATCTACAATCAAATCCGGAGATGAACGTCCACCTGCAGTCATGTCAGGGTTTTCTTCAGTGAATATGTAAACAGATACATTAGAAGTAGTGGTTTCATTAGAACCACAAGAGATGGTGAATGTACCGTTGTATGAATATTCAATTTCATCGAGTTGTACAGAACCGTATTCGCCAGAAATTGTCACGGCTTTCATTCCTCCAAACTCGTCCACCCATACGCCCAAACAAGTATCCAATGCAGCGTGGTTAATTTTCACCCTAGCAATAGGTGCCTCACCTGCTTTAGCATAGACTACCGGCGGGAAAGCATAGGCAGCAACGGGGTCTTCAGGGGGTGAGGAAATAGTCAATGTTGCGTTGGCAGTTTCGGTATTACCTACCTCACTAGTTATGACAACTTGGACATTGTATGTGCTCGATGGAAGAATCCCAAAATCAACGGAGAATTCGTTAGGGTTGGTGAAATACACTGTACCCTGAACTGCACCCTCGGTAATTGTTGCCACAATAGAGGCGCCAACATCTTGGCAATTACACACTCCTGTAAAGCCAGCAGGCTCGTCAAATGCAAATCCGGATGGAACATTTAATGATAATTCAAGGGGGGATTCAGTTGGTTCGTCAGCAACATCACCCACCTCCCCGATAAGCACCCCCAAGCAACTAGAAAAAAGCATCAGGATTGCCAAAAAAAGGGCATATCTGCTGCGTCGCATGTAACTGCGAGGAAGTTGTGAATCATCAACTCTCCGCAATCGGCCGTATTCAAATTTAGTAGGTATTTCTGAAAAAAAGAGATTATCATAATATTATAGAATTAGTCAACACTTGGTCGCGGTAAACGCCCCCGCATTCTTAACCAAGTCTCACTCGAAAACATCAATGCATATATTGATGCTAACCAAATTGCAGGGTGTACCGATACCTGAGCAGCAATAATTCCTTCATTAATTGTGGGCTGATTGAACAATAAGTAGATGAGTGCTGCGAGGAATATGAGCGTTGTAAAGTCTAAGCACCAGCGAATCCCAGCCAAAATCTGTTTACTATTTGCTCGCATTTCAGTGTATTGTGCATCGGTAAGTATCGCAGTAACACCTTCAATTCTTCCCTTGACAGTTTCAAGTGCAGTTTCCCCCTCTGTCCAGTGCAGCCGCCCCAAACGGAATCGATTTACTACTTCAATAATTAAGAACATACTAACCCATACAACTGATACTTCCAATAACCAATAGGCTGAACCAAATGACCAACTTGGTGAGAAGTTATGCCATAACAACAAGGCCCATAACCAAGCGGCAAGAATATATTGAGATTTACGTGCATATTTAGCCAATTTTTTTTGCAAAATCACATCATGGCTAAGTAATATTTCAAGTATTACAATACCTAATACTATGGCGGTGATAACAAAACCGATGATTAATGGCAATCCTCCAATTTCCGATTCCTTCCATGCCATCATCAGTGTCCCAAGGCTCCATATCAATGTCGCAGCAGATGCGGCATTAGTTATTCCTTGCATCAAATAAAGTGGGTCTCGTCCATCCCTCAATACCGACAAACCTCCCATCAATCTAACTTCAAAAGCCCCAGATGAAACATCGCCCCTTGCTGCAGCAGCCATCCCTCCAGCAGAATTAATTCGTAAGGCTGACTCAACCAACCCCGGATCACCCGAATATCCATTTCCATTTGTTCCCAGCGCCGCAATATTTGCAGCCCCACCTCCGCCTCGTGAACTCCTCCCTCGACCTTTGGTTTTAGCCCATAGCCGAAGTTCTTGCGAGGTTATCTCGTCCACCTGTTCTTCTGAAAGTGGGGCGCCGTGGTCGGTGTAAAGCCACCTGCATTGAAGAGGAATTGGTTCTGCTCTTACGTCAGGAGAGACCAACTGAAATTGACCTGGTCCAAGAGTAGGCAGTTGATCAACTAGGGATTGGTCCCCACCTCTTTCTTTTAGCAAGTGTTTTACCTTTTCAACATCTTGTGGTTGGGTGAATCTTCCGATGAATGTTGTATTGGCTTGGGCGAGAATCTTGTAATCTACATCACTGACATTTTGTGTGGCAAGAACACAAGCAACGCCGTATTTTCTTGCCTGTTTGAAAATCAATTTTATTAGGTCTTTAGCAGGCGGGTTGCGTGGGTAAGGTGGCAGGTAGGGTGCAACTTCATCCATAAAGAAAAGTAATTTTAATTCACCTTCGGCCGGTTGTTGAGTAAGCATCCAATCGTAAAGTCCCCGTGCAATTTCTTGAACAAAATATTGTTTTTGAGCATCATCTTGAATGGTGTTTAGGTACAAAATATTGAGTGGTATTTTCCCCCTCTCTGCCGGCTCACTAAATGTATCAAAATTAATAGGAACGCCATTACTAAAAAGTAGTTGATTTACTCCACTTGAGTATGCAGACAACCTCCTTGCTAACTCATTGCGCGTGGATTTTGGCAACATATCTTCAAAATGGGGGAGTGAGTGTTGCTCCATTACTTCATCCCAGGAAGGCACATCAAGCCGCTCTTCGCCTTCTTCAAGTTCAATAAAGCACATTGGATATAGTAAGCGAGTGAATAGTTCATGCGGTTCACGAACTGTTTTTGCTAACGCCTGAAAGTCACCAACCGGTAAATTTAATCTTGTCCCATGTACCATTATTTCGTAAATATATGGTTTAACTTGCTTACCAATTGCCTTTTCAATATCATAATCTGCCAAGCCAGTGAACCCTGCCGCAACCATGTCCCATGCGGTAATTGCCTCTTCTGCATCAAGCCCATCGGGTGGTGCGACAAATGGGTCTATGCAAATTGGCAGGCCCTTACTCCTCAAGGGAGTCCAAACTCTTACCTCAGCCATATCAAGAAATTTGGCCCTGCGCTTCAAATCACCATCATGGTCTCGGAGACTTTGAACATCAACTCCGAGTGCTAGGCGCGCTAAATCTCCTTGCGGGTCAATAATAAGGCTAGGGATTCCAGCCATTGTTGCTTCTTCAATGAGTGTTTTTGCCATTACAGTTTTTCCCGAACCAGTGGAACCAAGCATTGCAGCATGTCTTGCTAAAATAGTGGGTGAGATGGCTAATTCTCTGCCAGTCCCCCGTTCATTACCAAGAACCATTTTTTTCGATCTTCTTCGGTTTGGTTTGAATGGCGCATCTACAACTTCTCTTTTCACAGTTGCTTGTTGTTCTGGTGCAACCATTGCAGTTGCTTGCATAGCGGCACTGCGCGCATCAAGTGGTATTTTTTGCGGAGGCATCGGCGATGAACCAGAAAAAATGGCCCCTCCGCGCCTATCCCTTCCATCATTTTCATCTTCTACATTGTTTGATGTGTGAGAAATATCTTTTGAGGCGGCGTGCTTTACCGCTTGAGAAAATGCTCTTTCGGTAGTATTTTTTTCTCGCCCTAACAATCCATCGAGCCCCCAAGCATCATCGCCGGCAGCGCCGGATGGAGCATGCGAGGGCTCAACCATATACTAGCAGCAACACTTTTCACATTTAGCCTTGAGGTAATAATATGTATGTAAGAGGCATGCTTCTATGCCTAATTGCTATTTTCAGCACATTCTATTTTGAAGGAGAGTTAGGATTTTGGAATACCATTCATTGCCAATGAGCAATTACCCCATTTATCAATACCAGTAATTTCTTCCCCCACCCATGTCGGCAACTCAATGTGCTGATTTTCATGCCCTAACTCAATTTCAGCAATAATTAATCCTTCTTGGGCTCCATTAAAGACATCTATTTCCCAAATATCTTCGGAATTATTTGCAGTCCAAAGAAGACGGCGTTTACTAAGCCCAGGCCACTCATCCCGTTCAGCTAATTGTTGAGTTATTGCAGCATCTACAGGCCATTCAAACTCCTTACGTAATACCCCTTCCCATTTACCCTTTATCGTAAGCCAACCTTCTACTGGCTTTCTAATCCTAATTCGGGCCCCACTACCTCTAGATAACAAAGTACATACTTCTCGCCATTCATTATCTGGGATTCCTTCAATCAATATTCGGGACGAAATCGCTAGCCCTTGGCGCTCAGGGATCATTTCTATGGTCCCAATTGGAGGATACCATTGTGAAAGAGAGAGTGATTTTGTTGCCCCCTTGATTATTTCATCAATATGGGCCTCATCAACCAAAAACCGCCTTTCGATCTCAATACCCATTGGACTGCCCAATAATGGGCAACAATAATCATGTGATGAGTTTTTCTCAAAATCAGTCACAATTATTATATTATCAGCAATATTTGTATTAATTACCCAAAAAAGGAAAAATTATGAACCAAATACCCTCTATAAGGAAGCACCTCCACGCAATACTGATGCAAACCCGTAAGCGTTACCCCGGCCCCCTTGCTTTGCTACTAGTGTTGAATATGTTAGTTGCAGGATGTTTAGGCTTAGTTGATGATACAATTGATGATGTAATTGATGAAATTGAGCAAATAGAATTACCAGATGACTGGAATGATATTTCTCAACGCAACCGCTCTAACCCCAACTTACATGGCTTCGGCTCATGTAGTGAATTAGAAGATACTCTAAAAGATCACATTGCAGAAGAAATGCGTACCCAATTATTGCAATTAATTGATAATGAGTGGGGTTATTATCGTGGCGGTGGATTTGGCGAAGATGATGTAGCAATGATGGACGGAGCAACCGAAGGAGCGCCTTCTGCCGCCGGAAGTAGCACTTCAACAAACTCAGCCCAACCAGTAAGAGAAGAAGGTAAAGATTATTCTGGCACCAATAATCAGGAAGAGGGTGTTGATGAAGCGGATTTCGTGAAAACAGATGGCTACAATATTTATGTATTACAAAATACCAGATTATTCATTTTGGGAGTTCCTGAATTTGGCGAATTAACTTCTGAATCAAATCTTACTATTGAAGGCCAACCAACCGCAATGCTTCTTACAGATGGTAAATTAGTTATTCTTTCAACAGTTAATGTATGGAATGTGCAATCAACAGACCCCCTATATGACATTCTTCGTTGGGATGATTCACATAGTTGGTGGAGGTCAAATACCCTAACTAAATTAACCGTTATTGATGTTACAAATGCCTCTGATGCCCAAGTTGAAAGGGAGTTATACATAGAAGGATATTATCAAACTGCACGAGAAGTTGATGGCACAGTTAGAATGGTAAGCCACGGCTGGGTTGACATTCCTGAAATAAAATGGTATATTGATTATCCAGAAAGTTATTGGGAATATGAATGGGATGATCCGCTTCGCAATTTAATCCGTAACGAAACTATTTATCAAACCATTCAAGACAACATGGAAGTAATTGCTTCGACTCCACTTTCGAAGATAATCCCTCAAGTTTATGAGAGGATGGGCGATCAAGTTCTTACCCATGCCTTAACCAGTGATACTTGTGATGATTTCGTGACAAGTGAGGATAGTTCAAGTCGTTCATTCACCTCAATTTTCACATTAAATATGTTAGATGATGATTTTAGTTTTGAGGCCGACCATTTAATGACAAACACCGCACAAGTTTACGCAAGTCAAGATGTATTGCTTATTGCAGAAAGTGCAAATGATTGGTGGTGGTATTGGGATAATGATGATTTCATGGAAGCCACAAATATTCATTCGTTCTACATTGGTGAAGCAGGGGAAACAACCTATACCGGTAGTGGAAGGATAGATGGCACTGTAAGAGATCAATTCAGTCTCTCTGAATATAATGGAACAATTCGTGCCGCAACTACAACCGGTCAATGGGGTCGATGGTGGATGGCAAATCCAGAACCAATGTCGAATCATGTGATAACTATGCAACGAGACATTGATTCATCCGGAATTGAATATCTAAAAGAAGTAGGTCATGTAGGGGGAATCGCTGAAGGAGAAAGCATTTGGTCAACACGTTTTGTTGGTGACACTTGCTATTTGGTTACCTTCCGAAACATAGACCCCCTATGGACAATCGACCTTTCAGACCCTACTGATCCAACCATATTAGGTGAATTAGAGGTCCCTGGTGTGTCGACATATATTCACCCAATGAGTGAAGATTATCTCCTTACCATTGGCCTACCTGCGGCAAATGAAGATGGAACTGGACTCGATTGGTCTTCTGTGCAAGTTAGTCAATTCAATGTATCAAATCTAAGTAATCCAACATTACTCGATAAATTACTCACTTCACCAGTTTCCGATGCCGACGACAGGAACTCTTGGCAATGGAGTTACAGTGAGGCGACTTATGAGCACAAAGCCTTCCAGTATTGGCAGCCAAAGGGTCTGCTAGCAATTCCTATGTCAACATATCAATATGTAGACTGGCAAGATAGCACTGGTGAATATCAGTGGAGTTATCGATACATCAGTCAATTAATATTGATTAACACGGCACCAGGAGAGAACTTTTCAGTATATGGCACCATTGATCATTCAGACATGTACAACTCTGATGAAGGCCACTATTATTGGAGCAGTTCATCAATTCGCCGTTCAATCTTCATGGGAGATTATGTCTATGCAATTTCTCCAGCCGGAGTGACTGCTCACAATTTGACAACTCTTGAAGAAACTGCTTCTGTACAATTATGGGCACCAGAATATGATTATTACAACCATTATTATGAAGAAGAATGTGATGATTGCGCTGTTACTGATGTGAAGGCTGATGAAAGTAGTGGAAGTAGTGACCCAGATGATGACCGATCAAGTGGCAGTAGCACAGGCTCCGAGGGCGGCTCTTCCGATTCAGAAGCATCTGAAGATAATGGTGAAACGGACCAATGAACATTATTTGTGATGCTAGAGAAGCCGAATAATTGAGCACACCGCATGACTTTCAGCCCTAAGTGTATTGAAGTCAAGCCGTTGAGGCATGGCTAATGAGCAATAATTCAAGGGGCCAAGAAAACTTCGCCAAGAAGTGGATAATGCGCCAATATTGGCGTGTTCAGCAATCCCAAGCCTTCATTTCAATGGGCTTTTGGGGCACTACCCTTACCTTATTGATTTGGCCATATGTAAATTGGCGTTTTTCAAATAGTTGCAGTGAAGGGATTTGCTTTAATGACACCTTTTTGGGTATTTCAGCAACCTATTGGGGGCTTGCTAGCATTTTCATGGGTGTGATGTTCTCAGTACTGTTTGTAGGTTGGATTTATGATCGAGTTCTTGGGCTTTGGATTGAATGGAGGAGCGTTGATACAGAAAGGAATCCATTTATGACATATGCGCTTTCACCAAATTGGATGATGTCTGTGGCCATGCAAGCCGAAATACTCAAGCAAGTATCAACTGATGATAATGTGAAGCAAGATGCTGAATGGATACTAGAATGGTGCAGATCCCAATCAAAAGAGGAAATATTTGCCCGCACAGTGCAAAAATGGGATGAGGTGCAAAAAACCCCAACTCCTGACTTTTGGTTCTTACCAGAAGGCACAATTGATGCTGCGCGCAAGGTTGATTTCAATGATGAAGAATTGTAATTATTCAATGCATATGAGAGTGGAATTGAATGACGAAAATCAATCTCAAAGAGAAATTGACCCTATTCTCAGATCATTGGTCTCCAAAGGTTATTGCTGAGATGAATGACTATCAGTTCAAATTGGTTAAAATCCAAGGTGATTTTATTTGGCATCATCACGACGACACTGATGAAGTATTCATTGTGATTGGAGGTACAATGAAGATTGAGTTTGAGAACAAGACCGTTGAATTGGATGAAGGCGACATGTATGTGGTTCCCAAAGGAGTAGAACACAAACCCTACGCCGAAAATGAGTGCATGGTCATGATAGTAGAACCCCGTGGTGTCTTGAATACAGGCAACACCAAAGGTAATCTCACAGCATCCAACGACGTCTGGATTTAGAGTAGCCTCTGATTGGGTTTAGGTATCATGGCTTTAACTCATGACGCAAAGCAGGTCCCAATGACAGGGGCACTTCATGTCGTG
>JABIHC010000167.1 GCA_018649825.1 Methanobacteriota archaeon | reverse complement strand
TTAGTCATTTGAAGGCCTTTGTTGCCGTAACGTCCACTTTTCACGACATCCTCATTGTGAAAGTAAGGATTGGTGGCGGAATGGCCAATTCATTTTCACCTTGCAAAACCGTCTTGTTCGGACGATGTGCTCATATAGGGGGAGTCGGTCGGCGGAATGTTCACCATGAAGCGAGGTTCACGTGCTTGGAAAAAGACTGGTAACCAGCGTTGGAAGTGGCGTAAGAAGAAACTACGCCGAAGAAAGCGTGCTCGCCGTCAAGCAAAGCAATAATCACGCAGTGGAGAATAAATCTGGGAGTATAGTATAACCTGGTAGTATCGCGGGCTCCAGTTGCACGGGAATGACGAAAGGAAAACGCTGAAGTTGATGATCAACTGGAGCGCTGACCCGAAGCATCTCGAGCCGAAGCCCTTTGGTGTCTCGGCAATCAGAAGATATCCGCTGGTCGGGGTTCAAATCCCTGTGCTCCCACCTTTTTTGCTTGAATCATATGGAATCGTATTGACTCAATAATCTCAAGTTATTGTTTGATTTCAGCGAAAGATGTGAGCACATGCCCACTCGCATAATACTGACTCTTGAGCGAGTGCTTTTCAATCCATTTTGATTAATCGAAAAGTTCGCACTTCCCTCTAATTCTTATTGATGTTTTTCGGTTAAGTGCTCAGACCCTGTGATCCCACCTTTTTGCTTGAATCATTTTGATTTTGGTTTTCAAGAATCTTTGAAAGTCGTGCTTGCATACACTCGCATATTTTGCTACAATTGGCAGGCTTGATTCTAATCAAGTCTTATGTTCACTACATTTGTGAGTCGTATTCAGTGCCTCACATTGCCTATGAAGGGAAAACTAGGGTATGATGATTGCAGGACTAAGCCTTACATCATGACTACTTGTTGCCCAACTGGGTTGTTCTTTGCAATTGAGCCTGGGATAAGGAGTGCGTCAATTAGCCACCAGATGCCAAGTCCTTGAAATGTAATTAATGCAAGAATGAAGATTCCAACTCCGCGTCCAATATACAAATGATGAATCCCAAAGAAACCAAGGAAGAACCAAAGTAGGTATGCAACCAGTGTATCGGGTTGGCTTCCACCTGTAACTACTGCTTGTGTTCCGACCATTGGTGCAGCAACCATAGGTTGAGCCATAGGTTGAGCCATAGGTTGAGCCATAGGTTGAGCCATAGGTTGAGCCATAGGTTGAGCCATTACAGGTGCTGCCATAACTGGGGCTACGGTTGCCGGTGCAAATCCGGGATAATGCTGCGCAGTGTATTCTTGCGCTTGTTCCGCAGTATATCCTTGTGTCATTAATCCGTCATAGTAAGTCTGTGCTTCGCTCATAGAGTTGCCTCGCCCTTCCCAACAATTGCTATTACATTAAGGCATCTCAATACTTTTTTTGAGGAAATAATGCTAATTTTGGACCTGCATTTTGCTATTGTGTCCAGCGAATACTTGCGGCATGAGTGTGCGTCATGTTGATGGTGAGGCGGCTCACCGCGTGGTTTGAGGGCAGACTATGCGCAAGGCAGCCATGATTGTTATTTTGATATTACTTGTTCCGTTAACCGGTACATTAGTTCCTTCTACACCTTCAAATTATTCTTCTGTGGGTGGATTATATGATGCTCAATTATTGCGGTCTGGTAACTCACTTGAAATCCCGCAACAGATTCCCGTGCTGATTGCAGATGCTGGTCCATGGTGGACTTATACCGCTCTTGATTCTAATCGAAATTCAATTCACGACAGTCTGGAGACTTATTCTGGATTGGTCGGAGTTGGACTCTCTTATGATCACTTGCCAACTCATGATGACCTCGAGATATTAGTTGGTTTAGGATTAAGCCCTGTTGATGTGATAGAATCTATAGATGCGGTGCTATTAGGTCGAATCAATGTGGAAATCGTGCCGATTCTTGCACAACTTGACGGAGTAGTAATGGTTGAGAGATATGGCGAAGTAGTATTCTATGGTGATGTGCAAACTCAAGCGGTTAAGGCTAGGAATTCTTCAGTTTATCCCGATGGTGCTTGGCAGTTTGGAGTAACTGGTAAAGGCATCAATATCGCCATGACCGATACCGGCGTTGACAATGAACACCCCGGTCTAGTTGACAAATTCGTTGCCGGTTATGATGCGGTATGTTATCTTCATACAGATATTCCAGAATGTATTCTTGCAGGTTTTGGTGCCCGCGAAGATGATGGCTCTTTTGACCCAGACGATGGAAACCAGCATGGTACGGCTTGCATCGGTATGGCAAGTGCAACGGGTCTTGAAGCCGATGGCAGCCAATCCGAGTTTTATGGCAGTGCACCAGATGCAAGTCTAATTGATGTGCGCATTGGAACCGATGCAGGTGCGGGGCCATTCGAAAATTACTTCCTAAGTCAAGAATTCTATGAGTCGGCCATGAATGGGCTGCAATGGATTATCGACCACAAGGATACCGAGTGGGATGGTGTGAATGAGTCATTATTTGGCATTGATATTATTTCTCTGTCTTGGGGAATAACCAGCCACGAGGCTGGTGGTTCTGATGGTGAAGACATGCACAGTAGAATCCTCAACGAGGCTACTGAAGCAGGTGTTGCCGTTTCGGTTGCTGCCGGAAATGACGGTTCAGATAATGATGGCCTTTCCGGCATGGGCTCATCATCTCTTTCAATGACAATCGCTGCAACAGATGATCAAAACACCATTGACCGAAGTGATGATACAATCGCCGGATACTCTTCTCGTGGGCCACGCCGAGATAATGGTGATGGTGACCCATACAATGAACTAAAACCTGAACTTTCAGCCCCTGGGTCAAACATTATTCAAGCAGAAGGTTGTGTTACTTCAGGGGGTTGTAACAATAATATCGGCCAAGATGCATCTGGAAATACATACACAGGAAGAGGCTCTGGAACATCATACGCTACTCCCGCAGTATCTGGAGTTATTGCTCTCATCATGGAGGCTAACCCCGATTTAGATCCAATGGTCATCAAGGAAGTTCTCAAGCAAACCGCAGAACGTAGAGGTGAAGCAAGTGTGCCTGAGGTGGACCCATATTGGAATCGTGACTTCGGCTACGGTATGATAGATGCAAGGGCAGCAGTTGAATTAGCCTTACAAATTAACCAAAGCGGAGTGGCTTCCTCTGACATTGATGTGACATTACAGAATCATATTATCGAGGTAAATACTAGCGGGGGCGTGATAACAATTTCAGGTCATGCATGGTCACAATCGGGTATTGTCAATAGCATTGAATTTAGCATTGAAGGTGGCGACTGGGCAGAAGTGACTTATGAAATTCCGTTAGAGGAAATGGTAGCAGGTCAGCCGTTCAACTGGTCGATTTCACTTGAGCAGTCCAAAGTGAACTCTGGAAACCAATCTATTGAAATCCGCTCAAATGGTGACGATGGACAAAGTTTGCCGGTATTGGTGACTGTAATGGGGACAGGCGGGGGATTAGGTGGGCAAGCAAGTAGCCCATTGGCATTCATGCTCGGACTGATTGCTCTGGTTGGAGTCGCAGGAGCTTATGCCTTCTATCAATCTAGAATTGACCAACCAGATGTGCTTGTCAAGGCCATTAGTCAAGAAGAAAAAACCACCAAAACAACTTCCAATAAAGGCACCTTAAAAATCGCCAAAGGCAAGGCAAGCAAAGCCAAGGCAAGCAAAGCCAAGGCAAGCATGGCCAAGGCAAGCAAAGCCAAAACCGCAAAATCAATGATTGATGAAGTAGTGGAAGCCGAATTAGTTGACTAGCATAGTTGACTAGTCCTAAAGGCAATTATTCAAAGGGCTACGAACATTATTGTGGCTGGTAAAATGAGTCGCAGGGCAGTGTGCTTTTTTGCCGCAAAGAGCGCAGAGTTTTCGGCCGCTGGGTTGAAATGAAACTCCTTGTTGGG
>JABIHC010000121.1 GCA_018649825.1 Methanobacteriota archaeon | reverse complement strand
CCCAAACCGTTGGTTGGGGAGAATCCTTGAGTAACTCTCCGAATGGACCAGTGCATGATTCATTTGATTCGTAATCCGGCGACATAGCAGGATTATATCCGCAATAAGTATTTACGAAAATTGGGTTGCCATTCGGAGCAAGAACGAAGTCACTATTGATTATCCAAAAACCAAGACTGCTAAAACCAAGAATTAGGCTTGCTGCAATGATGGCATATAATTTCATCATCGTGGAATCATTTTTTGGAAGGTCAAGGTTTACCTTGATCTTCTTACTTTTCTTCCTTGCCATATCTTAACCTCACATTGCTTGGTCCTTTGAATCTAGCCATACTAGGAGAGAATATGCCACGTGAATACTTGGCACAACCCCCAAAATAATTGTGTATAGGAATCCTTCTGACATTTCAGAACCTTTACCTGAAACCCAGAACATAATAACCAACATGACAATTAAGAATAGTGGCATTGCAACCGCAACCACAACATAAGATTCAGCAAGTAAACCAAGGCTTTCAAGGAACATTTGAAGGCGTATTCGGTTTTCACGCATATAGTGCTCTGCCCGATTCAAGAAATACAATTTCAAATTACCTCCAGCAGTTAGTGTCCCAACCATTCCTTGAAAGAATTCAGTGAGCCAAGGAGATGCGGCACGGTCTACGCTCATTTTTATTGCCGTAATAAGGTCAAATCCCATCACTGCCATGTCACGATAAATCATGCTGGCATCGTAGGCAATTTCACCATATATATCTCCATTCATGGCTAATGAGCGGAAAATACGCTGTGGCGTTGCGTTAGCAGCAGACATTGCTGCGGTATAAGATGAAGCATATGGGAGATATTTTTCAATAGCATCACCTCTTAATTTTGCCTCACGGTTAGCAGTATTATTGAAAAACTTATAGGCAATAAAGGGGACTAACAGTCCGCCGACTAGCGGAATTACAATTTTTAAGATTGGAGGGAATGCTTTTGTCCTGTATTCTGGGCAGCCGTGCCCAGGAACATTTTGGTTTGCATCTACTGTCTCTTTATTCCAATATTCCCAAATCCTACATGGCTCCAAAGTAGTAGGGTCTTGCATAGTTTCATAGAAATCAATAACTCCGATTGTAGGAATAAAAAATAGGGCGACAATTGCAATTGAGAAAAGTGAAATCCCAATCGTACTGACAATATTAACCGCCTTGTATACTTCAGGCATTATTGTAATTCCGGCCTGTTGTAATTTCTTTCCTAATTCCACATCCGCTCGGGCTTTTTGTTTGATGGCTCTGCCTAGGATTCGATGACATATCTTTTCCCAAGTAGTTAATTCCATTATTGCCACCCCAACTAACTAAGGCCATCAACTCGTGCTAATATTTCATGCGGTCTGACATAATATTGCGTGATAATTTGAGAAACTTGATCTGATTTGCGGATATCATTGAGAACCATCCATTCAAGGATTCTCTTTCTCGTACGTAACTCGCGACGCATATCATCCTGACTGAAATTTATTTTCACCATGATTTTTTCTAGGACATATGACTTACCACTAAAGATGAAATCATCACCCTCGACTGCCCACCTAAATACTTCATTAGTAATCAATTCCAATGAGTGGGGGTCAATACCAACAATTTCAACTATTTGCTTTGTCCTACGCACACGCTTACCATTTATACGGGTTTGAATTTGAATAACGCATGCTTCAAGCGCAGGTAACAACACGCGAGGAATATCAATTGGTTTATTCTCTAATCTGTGAACTAATGACGGTACTGAATCAGCGTGCACAGTTGAATAAGCACAGTGCCCTGTAGCCATTGCCTGAAAGAGAACATATGCTTCAGCACCACGAATTTCACCCACAATAATGTATTCAGGACGTTCACGCAGTGCTGCTTTTAGAAGTTCGAATTCTCCGACCTCTCCTTCTTTAGACTCTCCACCAAAACCTTGCCTTGTCAGACCTGGAATCCAATTTGGCTGAGGGATATTTACTTCTCTTGTTGATTCAATACTTACTATTTTCATCTGCCATGGGATGAACAAACACATAGCATTCAATGTGGTTGTTTTTCCAGACGCCGTTCCCCCTACGAATAGCATTGGAACTTCATTTTGGAAAGCCACCCAGAGGTATGCCGCCATTAATGAAGACATGGTGCGGAATGCTACTATGTCACAGGGACTGAAAGGATCGTCCTTAAATCGACGAATACAGAATGCCGAACCACGAGTTGAAATTTCTCTACCCAATTTCATGACAATTCGAGACCCATCCATTAGAGTCGCATCTAGCAAAGGATTCGCAACAGAAATGTGCTTCCCACAACGCTGAGCAAGTTTGATGACATAGGATTCGAGTAATTCATCGGTTTCCCATAAACAAGTTGTTTCAACAGATTCAAATTTACGATGATAGACGAAAATAGGGACATTTGTTCCATCCATGGAAACGTCTTCCACATTCGGGTCATTCATCAACATGTCCATACGCCCATAGCCGATTAAATCGCGCTTGAGGTAATAGAATATCTTTGATTTCGCTTTCTTTTTTATTTTCATCCCGTATGATTTGACAATTTTGTCCATTGCAGTACGTAAATAGGCTTCTGGATCAGCATCAATATCCTCTATGCTTGCTGTAAGGGCACGGATAAAAATATCCATTATTTCGAGACGGTACTCTTCTTCCTTTTTTGTTAATGGAGGTTCAATCATTTGGTAAATGACGTTCAATGTCCTCTTATCGCGAACAATTCTGGCAAAAGCATGTGGTGGAATAACTGGGTATTTATCAAGCTCATCGTATTCAGCACGTTGCTGACGTTTGCGGCGCTTACCTCCGCCGCCACCTTTCTTCTTTCTAGCCATGAATACACCTCCCTCTGCCTACGGCAGAAAAACCACCACCGGCGGATGATATAACCTTTGGCGAGATAATGGGTATATAGTGGACAATAATGATTTTTTTTGAGTGCGCCGAGATTATTCACAATGTGAAAATAACCACGCTTTGATGGTATCTTTAAACTCCTTAATTTCACCTTCATTTGAAAGGCGCCAATTCGCTTGTTCAAGAATAAGCCCCAAACCCCATCCACACTCACGCTCATCCCTTTCCTCAAAGGTTGCTCTATCTCCATCTTCTGCCCGACCACGGGCCAATATTCTTTGGAAACGGGCATCAACAGATGCATCAATTGCGAGAACTCCAAATTCATCACCCCATGCTTCTACAAAGATATCTCTTTCTGCATCTCCGCGAATCCCTTCAATCACAACCATCCCGGTTGTCTCCAAATCGTTGTTGATGATCTCGACTAATCTAGAAGCGAGAACCCCATAGCCGTATTTATCGCGTAATTCCTGAGCAATCCGGCCAAAAACATGAGGATTCCCATCAAGACCTCTTGACTCAACTTCAGCGCGGATCATATCGCCCATTGAACGGACAATGAAACCCTTCTCAATTGCGACTTGCCCAAATACTCCTTTGCCCGCGCCGGGCATTCCCGAGATGGCAACAACGCGGACCATGAATCAAGGGGGATGGTGGCTACTCCTTCAAACAAACGGGTGGTGTTGTACTTCAAACCTAATTGCTAAATTCAGCAGAACCCCATTTTCGTTCAAGTAAACGCATCAATAACCAAGATGCAAATAGTAGCATTGTTGAAACTCCAAGGATTCCGCTAAAACCGCTTTTTGCTTTCTCATCATCAAAACCGACATTTGACGAATCAATACCTTGTTCATAAATTGCGCTTGCCCAATTATCATAGAATGCAGCATCACCTTGAGTAAAGGAAAGTAGGAATAATACGAGCAGAGGAATTACTGTGCCAATCCAAAAATAAATCATTATTGATGCATCAAAGATTGCTTTATTCGGGCGAAGCCCCATCAAAAAGGCAGTTAATGAGACGATATATATTGAATTGGCAAGCATGATAACAAGCGCAACAGGTAAGGCTGCCCATGCATCTAAACTCCAAGACATTAAGAGCAAAAATATTATTGAAATCCATGTTGTTGTTAGAAAATATACAATTACCTTTGCCTTTATCAAATCGGGAACTCGCATAGGGAGGCTATTCATGTGCTCAGGAGAATCAATACCCGTTAACCAAGAATAAAAATTAAATCCGAAAAAACCAAGGAAGGGAGCATAGGAAAGTAGGTTAATTGGAATTGGCATTTCGGCAAAATCTACTAACCAAGCCAGCATTAATAATACGATTAAAGGGACTGAATAAGAGACAATCATTTTCTTGATTGTTCCACTTCGAAGGAGGTCAACCAATTCTTTTGTGACGAGCAAACGCATTTTGCCATTTCCAAGGAAGCCGAGGCGCCCATATACAGAACCAAAGATTTCCTTTCTCTCAATTACCGCTTGCTCAAAATCATTTGAAGTAATATACGCGCCGAGCAAGGCCAAACCAATTGTGAAACCAAATCCAATAGGAATCAACCACCAATTATGATTGGACTGTAAAGCATATCCAAAGACCATGTATTCGGCTGGAATATGTCCCATTGCAAATAATACTGCTATGCCAATGACCATGAGAGGGACTGCCTTACCCCATATTTTGCCCCGTGTCCAAAGGGCTGAACCAAAAAAAGAAAACGCCAATCCTTGAGCAAGGGAGAGTATCATGGCAATAATTGTGATGGGCAAACTGGAATATAGAAGGGGCGTAGGAAGTGCAACAAAGTTCCCTAATAATATTCCAAGCGCCATACCAAAAGCCACTGGGACCAAGACTAGCATCACATAAAATGTCACTTCTTTGATATAATATGCAAAATAATTTGTCGATTGAGATAGAGGTTGGAGGGCGGGCGCAGTGAGAAGGTAATTCAGCCCAGACGCTCTTTGACTAACCATTACACGCCCAAGAAAAGCAAAAGATCCCATTCCCAAACTGAACATAAATAATGGGAAATGGAGGGCGAAACGCATTTCTTGCCACGTGAAAGCGCGACGCGTTTCTTCAACAAGGACTGCATCGTTGGAGACACCTTCGCCAACTAAGAAACGTAAACCAATTGTTACTACCATTGCTACGACTACCAATAATGCAGGGAATAACAAAATGTGGCGCTTCCTTGCAAAATCAACATTTTGCCGCCACTCTTCATTGAACATCATTCGAAAAGTGATTCCAAATGAATTCAATAATCCAGGTGCCCCATATTGCCCCTTTAGTGACTTACTACTGATTCCTTTCGGCTGGAATATTTTTTGCCCCGCGCCGATTACTGGCTCAACTGCCCCATCTGCAACAGCATCGTTCCAAGAACGACCCGAAATTGATTTCAGAATTATTCCTCCTCGGTCATTCCATCTTCAACGCCTTCAACTTCAGCAATTGAGTGCCCTACTAAACGAATAAATACATCTTCTAATGATTCCTCGGCACTTTCTTTTAGGCTATCCATCGTTCCTGCTGCGAGCACTTTACCATGGTTAATAACAGCGACCCGCGTGCACATTTTTTCAGCAACTTCAAGCACGTGTGAGCAAAGAAAAATTGTACCCCCTTCTTCTACTAAGTTCTGTAAATAATGACGGCATTTGCGTTGGTATATTGGGTCAAGATTTGCAAATGGTTCATCCAAGAACATCATTCTTGGCTCATGAATAAATGCGCTTGCTAGCATTACTTTTTGCCGTTGACCCTTTGATAAATCCTTACACATTGTATCTCGTTTATCGCTAATGCCGAACCATTTTATCCAATGTTCAATCCTATCCGAATAATCATCTAATCCACGCAAGCGACAAATAAATTCCAAAAACTCAACCGGAGTAAGGTAAGAAGGTGGGCTTTCAGATTCGGGTACAATTCCTATATTGGCTTTGAGTTTTTGCGATTGACGGATTGCATCAATTCCCATGACAGAGATATTACCCAATGAAGGCTTTAGTTGCCCCGTTAGTAATTTTATGAAAGTAGATTTTCCGGCACCGTTAGGACCAAATACACCAAAAAATTCTCCAGCGTTTACTCGTACATTTAATGGATGAAGAGCGATGAAATCACCATACCTTTTGGCAACATCTTCAGCAATCACAAGAGTCTCTTTGGATTTAGTATCGCCTTTCTTCGCCACCATTAGAACCCCGCAATGGCTCTTGCGATAGAGGCAAGGCATTTGATAACCGCGCAAGTCGCATTTTCCGGCAAACAACTGATATTAGAGAAAACATGACGATAATCACCATAGGTAACCCCCCCCTCCCACACAATATGTGCCCCGCCCCCATTTCCGAAGTTCTGCTCATTGAAGAGGTAGCAATAGACAAAGAGGATAAAGGTCAAGGCAACGTTGTGATCTTGACGGTGAACCGCCCAAATAAGATGAATGCTCTCAATTCAGATGTGTCCAATGCAATAATTAATGCTTGTAAGTGGGCAGAATTAGAAAATTCCACGCGCATCATCATTTTTGCTGGAGCAAGCCCTCTGCCGCCACCTGAAGGTAAGCGAGCAAAACCAAATTCATTTATTGCCGGTGCAGATATTTCAGAATTTGTTGGAGTGGAGGGGGCAGAAATAAGAGAGAAATTCAAAGGAAATTCTTGGGAAGCAATTTGGAATCTCAGCAAACCAACTATCGCCATGATTGATGGTTTTGCTCTTGGTGGCGGTTGTGAAGTAGCAATGTCGTGTGATATGCGCATGGCAACCTCGAGATCAAATTTTGGAACTCCTGAAATAAAGTTAGGGCTCATCCCTGGGGGTGGGGGTACTCAACGCCTCCCTCGCCTAATTGGTTATGGAAATGCAATGGAAATGATACTCGGAGGTGAAATGGTCAGTGGAGAATTGGCAAAATCAATGGGCCTTGTTAATCACATCTGTGAGCCAGAAGAACTGCGGGAGAAAACACTGGATTTGGCAAAAACGATTGGCTCTAAATCACCGCATACATTGAAAGTGGCTAAGGCTATAGTTAGAGCATCTCTTGAACAACCAATTTCACAAGGAATTGAGGAGGAAGCCATCGCTTTTGCCGGGCTATTTGATAGCGAGGATAAAGAAATTGGAGTGAATGCATTCCTCAATCGTGAAAGTCCAAAATGGACTGGAAAATAGTAACGAACAATTCCTAAAGGATTATGCCAATATTGGCTATTCTACCATGTCATCTCGCATTTCGGCTAATGCAGATTGTGCTCCACTGATAGGAGCGGGAATTGCCGGAATTGGCAACCCAGGTAATGGCATCCCTGGAACATCCGGGAGAGGTGGCAAACCTAATTCTCCGGGCAAAGGAAGAGGCGGTAATGGCAATCCATCGGGACCAATTAGAACTGGCATTTCATCGTCGCCGGATTCATCCTCACCGATTGCCCTATATCCACTATCCAACGGAATTCGGAGGCGCAAAACAGATTCATCATTAATACGAATAAAAGTAGAGCCATATGGATGCCCAGGTTCAACTTCAGCAGGCTCATTGAGAATAGTTAATCCATGTTGCGGGTTAGAAAGAACTGCGACTAAATCTTCTCCTTCGTCATATTCTTCCCACATCTTGGCGGTTGAGGCGCGAATACTTGCCATTTGTGAACGACGGCGGTCTTCAATCCTCATACGGATACGCTCATGCATTTCCAATCGGTCACTAACCGCATCTTCAATATCTGCATCTTCAATTGATTGCGGATTTACCTCAACTACGAATTCTTCAGCAAGATGAACTTCGGGTTCAATTTCTACCTCAACCTCAACTACTGTAAGTTCTTCCTCATCATCATCAGTGGATGATTCTAATGCTTTGGCTTTTATTTTTGCCATCTTTCTTTCTTTTAAACTTGCTCCGTCTAGACTATCAACTGTTACAATTTCTGGTAAATCCATTTCTTCCTCACCCGAAAGAACTGATACACTACCGCTAACTTGAGCACCTGTTGAACGACGTTTTCGCACTACTTTTTGCTCAACTTTTTTAGGCATCCACAGGAATAATATCGACTCTGAAATAAGCAAGCCAATAACTCCATACTGGCCGGAATCGGTAAGTTCAGAGGCATTTAACAGGTAAAATCCAATGGTTGCAAAAATTGCAAGCCCGAGCAAGAATCTCTTCATACCCATTCCTTCACCCTGCCCTCGCGACTATACACTCGGCTTTCATGCTGACGGTCGGCCAAGCGACAAAATAAGGGCCTGTAAGGCCCTCCTTCGATGACTGAATTTTTCCTTTACTTCAATAGAAGTTCCTCCGAAAGGAATGCCGTCTGTACTAATCATCCCGACTGTTCCAAATTCTAGTGGTTCCCCATTTGAATCTAAATCACAGGGAATGAAAATTGGATCATAACCAAAACCATTGCCACTCACTTGAGAATCTGCAATATGGCCTGGGCAAATACCACTTCCAATGTGGATTTTTTTTCCGTCCCAAAGTGCTGCAAGAGCTCGGAATTCGGCTCGCCTGTCGCTATTATTGTTCATCAAGCGCAAAATACCTTCACTACCTATTGTGGAATGGACATATGATGAATAAACTCCGGGGAAACCATCAAAGGAATTTATGAATAATCCGGCATCTTCCACCATTACTGCATCACCACCTTTTCCTAGTGCATTCAGTATTTCTCTTGCTTGGGTTAATTTGGATAGAGCAATTTCTTCAAGAATAGAAGCCTGTGGCTCAATTACCTCTGGGATTTGTCCATTGATTTCCAACGCCTTTACATCAAATCCCAATGGGCCCAAAATTCGTTTAGCTTCTTTGAGTTTGCCCTTATTGCCAGTCAAAAACCAAAGGGGTTGAATCGCCGCCATTGCTACTCGCACATGCGGTATGGTCTTGAACAGGTCGGCCTTGTGATGTGCCATGGAAGCCAAGGCCCTACTCCTTGTCGCCCTCGGTGGAGCAATCGGCGCATGCCTTAGATACGGCATAGGAGTATGGTTGACTTCGGACTCATTTCCCTGGGCAACCCTCAGTGTAAATCTAGTTGGCTCACTCCTTTTGGGAACAATATCATGTGCCGCGGTGGCAAATGGTGTGCTAAGTGAGGAAGTCACCCTTTTTGTCGGAATCGGGCTACTAGGTGCTTTTACTACTCTATCCACATATTCAGTTGATGCAATAAAAATGTATCAAGCCGAAGCATATTCACAACTTGCAAGTTATGTCTTTGCAACATCCATCGGTGGGCCAGTATTAGCACTAATTGGATGGAAACTCACTCAAACTATTCTTGACAACAAGGCATTATGAGTTCAGTTGGGAATTATTGGCCAGTGAAATTAGCAACGCGCTTTTCAACATATGCTGCAATTCCTTCTTTCGCATCTGAACTGCTAAATAATGCAGATTGAAGTTCGCGCTCTAGAGCCAAGTGGTATTCGAAAGGAATCTCGGGGCCAGTTTGACAGGATCTCTTGATATTTCCAACTGCCTTGACTGCCTTGTTCGGTAGAGTGAATTGGCTCGCCCAATCAAGTACATCGCGACGGAAGTCACTTGCGTCACCTTCCCAAATGTGGTTTAGTAGATTCATCTCAAGGCCATCCTCAAAAGAGAATAATTCGCCTGTCACCATGAATTCCATTGCTTTTGCCTTTCCGATAAGACGGGTAAGACGAGCGGTTCCACCGGTTCCTGCGAGAACACCTAAGTTAATCTCTGGCAGACCCATTTTTCCTGCATTCTTACGGGCAATTCTAATGTCTGCGGCCATTGCTATTTCTAGCCCACCACCTACTGCGTGGCCATTCAAAGCAGCAATAACCAACTTTGGTGTTTGTTCAAGTCGGCTCAATGTTTCGTTTGCGTGAAGGCAAAAATTATACTTAAATCCTGGAGTAACGCTATTGAGCATACGGATACTTGCTCCTGCTGAGAAAAACTTTGCACCATTTCCAGTTAATACAATAACTGTAACACTATCATCAAAACGAGCCTTGATAATTGCATCATCAATATCGCTCATCATTTCATGAGTATAGCAGTTTGGTCCCATTTCATCGCCTTCAAGTGGTCCTCCAGCAGAGTTTGAAGCGAGTTCAATTACTGCAATACCATTTTCAGTAACACCATAGTTAACTAGACGATTGTTCATTGGTTCTAGGACGAGGCCATATAGGTCGGACATATTGCCTCCGAGAAGCCAACCCCCCTTCAATGATGCGATTGTTAAGTCGCCCAAAAAATCATCAAAGCAGGGAGGAGTTGGGCGTTAATACACTAATAATATTTGGGAAAACAATGCTATAATCGTATCAAAGAGCAATCATTAAGCCGTTGAAGGTATAGATACCTCGTCGGAGTCGTTTGTAAAAGAAACCTTGCCACCACCCTTTCGGGTAGCATTCCAGCGTTGGGACACCTCTGCTGCTGCAGCACTTTGTTCCCAATTATCTCTCTTTAGGGCCTTACGAAAAGGTAAGCGCCAAATTTTGCGGCCATCGGCAGTCCTTGTTGTTTCCATCATACCGAGGCGGACAAATGGCCAAAGAATCCGCCTAAAGAGATCCGGGCGGAATAGCCAAGAAACAAAAGGCAGCCCATCGCCATTCTTTTTTTGAGACTTCATCCATCTATCTGCAACTCGTTGAAACATTTTATCACCTACTCGATTCATCAACCAGCGATTAACAAATGAATTCCTAACTAAGGGGAGGAGGTTCTTGCGGACCAGTTTTTCATATTCCCCTTGACCGAGAATATCTTGGGCAGCAAATACTCCAGAAGAAATTGCATACCTCATCCCAAAACCCCACATGGCATCTTGCAACCCACCGGCTTCACCGACAAAATAACGCCCATCAACCTTGTATTGCTGGTTAATTGTAAAATCACCCTTGCCTCCTACGCGCTTTATTGGTTGACGGTCTATTTCAGGATAATTATTTTCAAACCATGCAATGCTTTCATTGAGAAAACGATCACTTTTTTTCTGTTTTCGCCATAAGCAAGTGCAAATAAGACCAACTCCATCGATGATTATCATATATGCATAAGCACCAGGGGCTATTTTATCGTTGAATTGGAAACAAACTTTGTTGGCCGAAGAAGTGAGGAATATTTCACCATAGGCAACTGCAGAAGTACCTTTAGGACCGCTTGCAATTATATGGCAATCTTCGGGTTTTACTCGCGATTTATAGTGGATATTAGCACCCGCCGCAAGTGCTTGTCGTTTGAGCCCTTGGTCTATTGTATGTTCAGCAGTACCTCTCTCAATCACCCTATAAGCGATATGTTTGCTCCATGCAGTTCTAACTTTGTCATTTGGGTCAATTAACTCAATGTTATGAAAAGAAGTGGATTTAAATTCCTCTGGGTCAATACCCCAATCCCTTAACTCATCAAAAAAATCTATTGGGCTGGTCCAATTTTCTATCCCTTGAAAGTCACCATCAAAGCGTGCACCAGAATCATCTCTTATGTCATGGACATGAACCTCGCGTCCAGCCTTCGCCAAAATAATGGCAGAAGCAAGACCGGAAAGTCCAGCACCCATGATTTGAATGGGCTCATCCTTTGTGGCGGGCATTATTTCCTCCACACCAGTTCTGACTTTCAAGGCTCCGCCAGCATAAAATGATGAAGGAGAAATGCTTGGGGGTGGCATGGGCGAACTCATAGTTGTAGAGTCAGCCCCTCTTTCCCTCAACCCTGAGGCTCTAAAATCAAAGATGGATGTCATAGGTTGTGGAAGCATTATCACTTTTCTTGGAATCACCAGAAATATCGATGAGGGGGAAGAAGTAATAGCTTTGGAATTTGACGCTTGGGAAGGTAAACTTGAACCGGTTTTAGAAGGATTAGCAGAGCAGGCAATTAATAAATTCTCAGTTCATTCAGTCGCAATGTCGCACCGAATCGGTCGAGTCGACCCCAGCGAAAACATAGTTTGTATTCACGTAGCAAGTCCACACCGAAAAGAAGGTTTTGAGGCATGCAGTTGGCTAATCACAGAACTCAAGAATCAAGCACCTCTATGGAAGAAGGAAGTGAAGGCAAGTGGCGAGTCTTGGAAATCAGGTTTGGGTTAAACTTAGTAATAAGAAATTTCAAAGTAGGTGAAAAAAAATGGTAGAATTAAGTACTGAAGGAATTATTGATGTTGGCACTAAACCAATCGTTGCGCGACGAGCAACTTCAACTGGATTATTGCACCTTTCTGAGGCTACAAAACAAACGATTATTGATAAAAATGTTACCAAAGGTGATGTATTGGAAGCAAGCACGATTGCTGCTATTCAAGCCGCCAAAATAACTCCCACTATCGTACCTCACTGCCATCCAATTCCCTTAGAAAGTTGCAAAGTTGATTGGCTATGGGAAGGCAATTGCTTAAGGTGTACTGTTTCAGTTTCTGCACATTATCGTACAGGCGTTGAAATGGAGGCGTTAACCAGTGTTTGTGCTGGGTTGCTCTGTGCTTGGGATATGGTCAAGTCACTTGAAAAGGATGAAGATGGGCAATACCCAAGTGCAAAGATGACAGATATTGTTGTCCTTGAAAAATTCAAAGGTAACTAAGTAATATCATAGATTATTATATGCAAAACTGCTGAATTTCAAACCGAATATGTAGGATAATATTTTCAATAACAATGCAAAATAGAGCAAATTTGAACATACAATTATTCTGTCCGAAGGTAATAGTTGATGAGCGAGGAACTTTTGGGTGAGGGTATGCAGAACGTTAACGACTTGGCAGATTATTTTCGGCTGGCCTGTGAACGGGCTGCAATAGCCAGCCACCATTGGCGCGGAAAGGGCGACGGAAAGGCTGCTGATGCTGCCGCCGTCGAAGCAATGCGCTTGACTTTCAACAATGTTCCCTTTGATGGCCGCGTGGCAATTGGTGAAGGAGAACGTGATGAAGCACCTATGCTTTACATTGGTGAACCATTAGGGAATATGCGCGGCGATGCAAGTGCATTGAAGATAGACATCGCAGTTGACCCGCTTGAATGCACCAATAATTGTGCTACAAACTCCGACAATTCTATTGCAGTATTAGCAGCTGCGCCGAGAGGAAGTTTACTCCATGCACCTGACTGTTATATGGACAAAATTTGTGGTGGTGAAGAACTCGCTGGCGAAATTAGTCTTGATGGTGGAGTTGAATGGAATTTGCAGCAGGTTGCCAGCGTAATGGATAAGCCTGTTAGCGAAGTTAGAGTTGTTGCATTAGACCGTGAGCGCCACACACAATTATTTTCTGAAATTCGTGCCGCTGGCGCACAACTTCACCTAATGGGTGATGGAGATATTTCCGCTGCCATTTGGGCAGCAGATCCAAACGGCCCGCATGATTTATTGATGGGAATTGGAGCTGCACCTGAAGGTGTAATCACCGCCACTGCAATTAGAGGGCTCGGCGGCGTATTTGAAGGAAGATTGCAATTTCGTCATGAAGTAGAAGAGCAAAGAGCAAAGGATATGGTTGGCGGAGATTTGCAAAGGCTTTGGACCGCAGAAGATTTGTGTACTTCCACTGATGCAATTTTCGTAGCAAGCGGAGTGTGCCCCGGATATTTACCAGGAGTTGAAGAAATAAATGGGAACTACAAGGTGACCAGTCAAGTTATTGATGTTAAGGGCGGAAATAACCTACGCTTTGAAACCACACATGATGCCTGAAACATAGTTCTTGGTTCCTGCTTTCATAAAATCCGAACTCTATTACAATAAGCTATGCGAGTATACATTATTTGATGTTTTTCTGCTAGGCAATTTTATTATTTACTGGCGATGCTTTCATGTCCTTGAAGCGTTTGCGCCAATTTGCCCGAGGCTTGATTATGAAATACCACGTGCCTGCTGATGTCCCTGATGAAATGGTTGACGACTATATTGACAATATGGATGCTGCAACTTGTGGTACAGGAAGAATGAATCTTTTTGCCTGTGACCAAAAAATCGAGCACCTAAATGATGACTTCTACGATGGTGGCAAGAAAATACCACTATCATCCAACAACCCTTCGCACCTATTTGAAGTAGGTGCAAGAGCACACGAAGAAGGTACTATTGGAGTATTAGCAGGTCAATTAGGACTTATTTCAGCATATGGGAGAGATTACCCCGACACCCCATACCTTGTGAAAATGAATTCTAAATCCCACCAGGTGGGAGTTTCTCAGCGTGACCCAGTTAGTATGGCCATGTGGGACATTGACGATATTTTTGCCCTAAAGGCAAATGGAATTAATGTAGTAGGAATTGGTTATACAATCTATTTGGGTAGTGAATTTGAGCATGATATGCTTACTGAGGCTGCAACTTTAATTCGCCAGGCACATGAAAATGGATTGATAGTTGTGACTTGGATTTATCCACGTGGTAAAGCGGTTAGTGATGAGAAATGCCCCCAGTTAATTTCTGGTGCGGCCGGAGTAGCCCTATGTATTGGAGCTGATTTCACCAAGGTCAACTATCCACGAGAATTCGAAGGGATGTCTCAGCCAGAAAGTCTTGGAATTGCAGTTGAAGCGGCTGGGCGGTGTGGGATCATTTGTTCTGGTGGAGGAAGTTTACCGGCTGAAGAATTTTTGCAACGACTACACGACCAAATCAATATTTCTGGCGCAAAAGGCGCAGCAACTGGTCGAAATATTCATCAAAAGACAACAGAAGAGGCGGTTAGAATGTGTGCTGCTTGTCACGCAATTATTTGTGATGATGCTACTGTTGAGCAGGCACTCAAAATTTTTACAGAACAATAACTTAAGCGTAATAGTAAGAAGTGGGCGATTAACACTGAGAGCAATTGTTACTTCGTCCTTGGGCGTAATTGATGAAAGTCACTCAAATGTCAAGCGGCGGAAAAGGTGTCATTATTATTAAGGCCTGAATTAGCCTCAATCCATTCTTTTGTTGCCCATTCGCAAATGTCGTATCCGCCAGAAAGGGTTCCGGAACGCTTTGTGCTGCCGAACTTGATGATATCTTTGTCCTTTGAGAGAACATTACCTAATTGTTGAGTTGTTGTTCCATGGCGCATCGTAGAATTGATGTGTTCTTGGATCTCTGCTGTATTGCGCGGCCCGTTTTGTAGAAATTTCTTTATTTTTTGTCGTATTCTTACTGTCTTCATTTGTAGTTCCCTCCTTTTTTTCAATTCCTTCGGATTTTTCCGTTTGAATCTGTTAGTGCAGGCTCACCTTGTTCCCATGCTTGGCAATTATTGCTCACCCATTCTTTAGTTGCCCATTCGCAAATATCATAGCCACCGGAAATTATCCCAGATCTCTTAATGTATCCCACCTTGACAATATCCTTGTCCTTTGCAAGAACATTACCTAATTGCTGAGTTGTTGTTCCATGACGTAATGTCTTATTGAGGTGGTCAAAAATCTCAGTTGTATTGCGGGGCCTCTCATCGAGGAATTTCTTAATATTTTGCCGGATACGAGTAGTTTTCATTTTCTTCAACTCCTTTTCCCATCGGCTTTGCTCGCGAGTCCACCATGTTTTGGGGCCTGCTGGAACTGAGGAGTGCTGAGGGTCATATAAGCGTTGACCTTGAAAGTAAAGAGTTAGTTACTTAATTGAACCAATAATAGGCAGGAATCTATAGGTTTTTTTGCAAGTGTGTTATTTACACCCCCTATGTTCCACCGGAAATGCGTAACTATATGTAACAAAGATTCAATTTTTAGTAAGATTCATAAGATAGAGCCAACCGTACACGCTTTGAAGGTGCCGATTGTGCCAAAACGTATCCGTTCCAATTACAGAAGGCGACTATTGTATTGGTTAGCAGACGGAGGAGGTACGATATCAGAAGGTGCGAAAGCGGTTGGGCTTAGGCTACCTCACGCCTCAGCAGAACTAAAGAAACTTCGTAAAAATGGCTTTGCAGTAGGCGATAAGGAAGTGGGTTCGCGTGGAGCAGTGCAGCGTTTAACCGAATTGGGACGAGGGCTGTTACATGAGGATGAATTGGCAGCCTTTGCCCGAATAAAGTTCGATTCAAAACCAAATAATGCGATAGGATGCGTGTTAGCTAGAGATAGACAAATGCTGCTACTTGCTTACAATAAAAAACCAGTAAATCGGCTAATCCCGCTACCAAAAAGGCCCTTTGGAGTAAACAATAGCACAGACAGAACCTCCAGTGGAAATGAGGGGGGCTTGAGTAATTGGGTATGGGCCGTACAACAAATAGGAGGAGAATATTGGGTTAATGAGGAAGGTTTAGCCAGTAGTGCGCCATCTTTAGAAGTCAGTGGAGGGGGAACGATTGACGATTGGGAGGAAGTGAAAGCACCCTGGGTTATTATTAGAGTTAATTTGTTTGAAGAAAGAGGAGACTTGGCATTATCTTTTGGCTCATGGATTGGAGATATTGATGAATTGGATGAGGAGGACTGGCCAGAATTGCCTCGCAGTTGTGTTGGTGGAGATTGGAGTCTTGGGCTCGCTTTGCCGTCTTCCCTTCCAATTAGTCCGTTTGAAAGTGTGATTGCACCAATTTCGGCGCGTCTTGGCCGTGGTTTGATATTACGGACTGCAGCCAAAGGTGCTTGGATTCTTGCTGACTTGGACTTACTTGCTGGCGAATCTACTCCCTTGCCACTTGAAGTTCTCATGAAATGGATTGAAGTTGCTCATCCGCGCTTATATCAAGATGAATTGATAGATCGCCACAATTGGCTTCGTTCAGAATTGCTTGGCCGGAATCGGCAACTAAAGCGAACTTCCGGCCAACAAGCCACATGGCAACGCTTCCGAAAGGCTTGGCCAAAAACAATTTGGCGCCAGAAAAATCCACCATTTGACTCGATGTGGAATTTACGAGACATGGACCGAAGTGCCAGTTTTGCATTGATTGAATGGGCATTAGACAACTCCCCAGTACCTGTGGTAATACAATGGCCATTAGACCTAGAAACTGATGTTGATAAACTAATGCACATTTCCAAACACCCTAATCTGCGATTACTCATTACATCGGGCTGGGAGCCAAAGGGAAATACGCTCATCCTGCGGATTTCCGAGTCCGGAATGCCGAGTATGGAAATCGGAAGTGCCACCTCTAACCCACTCCCTTTTACTTTGACAAATACTCCAGTTTCAGCATTTTCGATACCCAGTATTGAATTGCCGCAAAATATTTCTGACCTAGCACCTACAAAACAAGAACTACTTAATTCCGGAATAAAAGTACCAAAATCCATACCAGCACCAAGTAAAATATTGTCTCAATCAACTCTGTTTTCATGCTTACTTTATCCAGATGGAGATTCTTCTTGGGCTAACTTATGTGAAGTTTCAAACCCACTAGCAGCATGGATTGCAACACCAAATAGTGAACGGGCAGAGCGCTGGGAGAGAATTCATGACCGTATTGGCACACAATGGATTGGCTTACTTGAACCAGAGGGCGTGACCAACATCCAAATGTCAAGATTTGCAGTATTAGATGCAGATTGGAGTCGGAGGGCATCACATGAAATGCAATCAAGAATTCATAAAAACCCAGATATCCTCCTTGACCTCCATCCAATTGCATTAGGAAATGTTGATTCATGGTATGCGGGCGTGGCATTATCAGTTGCGCCATTATTACCTAGAGACCACGCAAAAGATATTGTCAGTTGGGCTTGGTCAGTATGGTCGACTGAACCTGAGCATGAAATGGAACATGTATTACCTTGTTTAGAAAATTTATGCCAAAAAGGACTTCTCAAAAAGGGCTGGAGCAAAGAAGTATTGGTTGATCAACTTCCCCTAGGGCATCCCATGCATATGTGGAAGGAACTTTGCTTAATCTCAACAGGTGCACCACTAGAGGAAGATGACGCCATTCTAATCATTTCACAATTACCTTGGAGATGGTGGGCCGGATGGGCAAACCAATTGTTGATCGCAGCAATTCAAACTGCAAAAGGCCGTGAAGTTCTTTCTCAAACTAACCTGCCTTGGGCAGCAATATTATTCCAAGCAGCTGGAGCAACATCTTCAAGCCCTGGGACACAAGTGACATATTCTGGTTGCTCTGCCGAAATTGAAATTGTTTTGGCTCAGCATCGCTATGATTTACTTCGAAGGGGTGGAATAGGCACTGAACAACTCCTTGATGTACATGATTCGCTTCTTGCGATTGTGGAAAATAAACCTCCGCCTTTCGGCAGATGTCATCCGTTAGTTGGTTGGTTGATTCAACCTCTTGAGACTTGGCCACCATTGGATATTGATTACTGGGAGAATTCTGATAATGCGATAAGTCAAGCATTACTCAATAGACAAAGTGGATTTCACGAAGGGCTACTTTCACCAGAGCAACAACGGCTTACCTAAGAGTTGTCTTTCACTATACGCCTCAACTTCACCACCCTACATCATGGCGTTTTTCCATTCTCCTTGGGGACTTTTCTCTCAACTATAGCACTTATTTTTTAATTTATTATAATAGGTATGTTCAAAGCGGGTAGGCGATGACAATTGCTTGCCGCGACTGCAACATCGATGTGAGGCGTAAGCCCGTGAACATCGATACCATGTACGCGGCATTTGACACGGCTATCGAAGGCCCCATGAGCCTAACGGCGATGAAATGGGGTGCAAAGCCGTGTGAACTTACTGGGTAATGGGTCTTTCGTGGACGCAAGAATGAGATGGAAACAACCACCCGGTCGGACATTCGCCCCAGTGCGAGGGTCAGGTCCTCGAGGATTCCTGTGAAATGGACCGTTGCGCACTGGGGTACAACTCTTTTTTTGACCCTTTCTTAGCAATAATAGGCGTAGTGCTCATAGGCATTCAAGTCAGCCCGGTGGTAATGAAGCCAGCAGAAATGTCTCGTTGTTTAGTCGGCGGGACCTTTGACAGATTTCATTTAGGCCATCAAGTATTACTTCAAGCTGCACTTCGCCAAGCAAAAAACATTGAAGTTTGGATTACAGATGACGGAATGGTTTTGGATAAGGCGGAGAATATTCAAGGCTGGGGCATTAGGTCAAAAGAAGTTGAAGAATGGCTTGAAGAAAAATACCCAAACCGCGGTACGGTTCATCTGTTATTAGATGCAGAAGGACCAGCCCCGCATAGAGAAGATTGTGATGCAATTGTTTGCACTGCAGAAACATTAATCGGCTGCGAAAGAATAAACCAAAAGAGAGTTGGCAAGGGATTATTGGAATTAGAAATTATTGTTGTCCCGCATGTTGAAGATGCACTCGGCGGAATAATCAGTAGTTCTCGAATTAGAGCCGGTGCAATTGATAGAGAAGGAAATGCATGGATTGAAAATAAGTATTTGCAGTCTGTTTTGCATATGATTCCTGAACTCGATGGTGAATTAAAAAGACCCTTAGGGGAACTATTTGACGGTCCGGCGAGTCAACCATTAATCGCCATGAGTAAGGCCTTAGAAGCGATTGAAAATCCAAGTTCATTGCTCATTGCAGTAGGTGATGTTTCAGTTTCAACATTGTTGGAAATGAATGTTGTTCCAGACATAGCAGTAATTGACGGATTGACAAAGAGAAATGAAATTCCAGAAGATGAGCGAGTGAATCCTCAAGAATTCCAGCGAATTATCAAGGCGAAAAGTCCTGCTGGAAAATTAACTCCCGAATTATTAGCGGCGTGTAAAGAGGCAGTTTTGTGTGGCGTAAAGTGTGTCATTGATGTAAATGGCGAAGAAGATTTGAGTCCGCTATATCTGCACTTATTGGCTCCACTTGGAGCGACGATTGTGTATGGGCAGCCAGGTCAAGGTGTTGTAATGTGCCAAACCGAAGAGAAGATTAAGGCTCGCTGCCGAGATTTGCTTTCCATGTTTACGGTGGTATGATTATGACAGAATACCCCTTGGTGAGTATCACAGTTTGTGTTAGAGATGGCGTTGAGTGGATTGATAGTTGTCTTGAGTCACTAGTGAATCAGGACTGGCCCAATATTGAAGTTATTGCAGTGGATGATGGTTCCTGCGATGGCTCAAGGGAATTATTACAGAAATGGCATGATCCTGATGCACAACAACATTCTTGTTCAGTACGAATCTTGAGCCAAGCCCCTTTGGGATTATCTGCAGGCAGGATGAATGCGGTAAATGAGACAAAAGGAAAATGGGTTGCAATTACAGATATTGATGTGAGGCCAGAGGAAACTTGGATTAGTCAATTAATGGATGCGCGGAATCCTATTGATGATGTTGAAAAAGTTGTGGCGGTCACCGGCAGAACTATTTTTGAAGGAGGTACAAATATTGTAAGTCGTTTGCGCTCAGCGGAAATTTCTGCAAAGTATCGAAGCCGGCCGCGACGAACTAGTTTAGCCAATGGACCTTGTAGTATCTTTTTGAAACAGGCATTATTGGATTGTGGAGGGTTTAATCCCGAATGGTATCATGCAGAAGATATGGAAGTAAGCCTTCGATTGATATCGGAAGGCGGGACTATTGTCTATACACCAGATGCAGTTGTAAACCATGTGGCTGAGGATTCCCTATTCAAATTCCTTACAAAGAGAACGCGAGATGCGAGGGCACATGTGAGAATTGTTCGCCATTTTCCACGCAAAAAGTGGAGTGGGCCAAATTTTGATTTCATCGGAAGTTCATGGGCAGTATTGGCCATGTTCCCCTTGCAGTTATTGCAATTATTGATGATTGCACGTTTGGTAAATTGGGGAACTGCTGGGTTTGAACTGAGCATCGATGCCGTTGAGATGATGCTTGATTCACTGTATTTCTGCGTTGGCTTGTTAGCATTTTTCATTAATCATGGGTTAAGATTTTTCTATGGCCCACACCGCTCACTTGGAGTTAGTATTTGGCAACCAATGAAAATGGCAAAAATCTACAAGGTAGTAAATTTGTGGGGCTTTGCCCTTTGGAAAGGATTAGCCTTGGGTTATTTAGATGCATTATTGGGACGGAACGGACACCGAAAAACCAAAGAGAAGTAGGCCAAAATAGGCCAATGATGTATAGTGTAAAATCACTCAAGAGGAACTTCAGCATCACTGACATCTGCGGTGCCTTTCATTCCGTAACCAAGGAAGAATAATGCGGCTGAGACAGAATATACTCCAACATCAACCCATCCGGAGTAAAGTACTCCCCAAGAGATGTAAAAGATAATTCCAAGAAACATTAACCATGTACCGAAACTGCGGTTAGCTCCTCCTTCAGAACTAACTAGTGCACCCCAGGTTTCTTCTCCAAACAAAGTGGAAAACCATCCGCCAATGCCACCATCACTAGCTGCAATTGTCTTCAAGCCGATTACGGCAATAACTCCGGTAACAATGAAGAAAACTGTGTCACTAACTGGGTGAAATCCGGTATTGTAAACATATCCTTCGCCGAATTGACCGACGGTTAGGTAACCAGCCCAAGATATCTTAATATCGGGGTTTGGGTGGGCTAAGCCAACCATATTGAGGAGGCCTATAATCAATCCAAATACTCCTAAACCGGCGTACCAAGTGGCTACAGAACGACTTGGGTTCAGTAAACTACTGAAAGGCCGACTATTGGATGCTTCATTATCCATGTTGGCGGCGACCCGCCTCTCGCATATATAACCAGCGTTTTGAATCCTTGACGCCACGATATTGATGATGGCGCTCTTTGCTGCATTGACATGCAAATATGACCCCTTTTGTAACGCTTTGACTCTATGCTCATGTTGCTGGGATTTTTGATTCTAAACACAAATGAACTATTGTGCTACCTCTCACTTTGCAGGTTGAGGCAAAAACAGGATGGGTTAAATTCACCCTGTACTATTGATGTGGAGATTGAGGCGTGGGGTTGAAAACAAGGGCGGGCTTGGGCAGGGGCATGGCCAAGCGTTCAGTGGACTCATTCGAGGATATTGTCGCAAAAGGCATGTCTGAATTCGGCAATGTGGATGAGAATGCTCAACCAACTAATGCTGAAACAATGGCTAATGAAACAAGTGCTTCAAAGCCCTCAATTGGTAGCCAGAAAACAAAAGAAATTACTCGGGCTCTGAAGGTTGAAGAACACAGAACCGAATTCATTGTTCCCTCACAAAATAAACCAATAAAGGAAAAGAAGGAATTGGCAAAAGTATGGCCGCCACCAAAGCCTGAAAGTGAAGAGAGTGATGAGGAGATATTTTCTGAGAATGAAGTTGAGCAAGAAATAACTGAGGTTGGTGGAGATGAACTTGCTGAAAGTGATATAGTATCTCAAGAAGCGGGCGATATTTCTAGTTTGACTGATGAAACCGATTCTATGGTTGCCGCTACACCTGTAATGTCACATGATTTACTTCTTTCAACTACACTTCCAAAGGCTCCTCAGGCCGCCCCCCCGGCTGGCCCACCTTCCGGTCCTCCTGCTGGTCCTCCTTCTGGTCCACCTTCCGGTCCACCTTCCGGTCCTCCGGCTGGTCCTCCTTCTGGTCCTCCTTCTGGTCCTCCTGCTGGCCCTCCTTCTGGTCCTCCGGCTGGCCCACCTGCTGGTCCTCCTTCCGGTCCTCCTTCCGGTCCTCCTGCTGGCCCTCCTGCTGGTCCTCCTTCCGGTCCTCCTGCTGGATTACCATTTACGCCAAAGACCAATTCACCTCCAACTATAGATCTGTTTGCAGCCCTTGGTGCACCACAAGAACCTGTTGTTGAAGTCGAACCTGTTGTTGAAATCGAACCTGTTGTTGAAGCCGAACCTGTTGTTGAAGTTGAAACCATGGAACCAACTGAACCTTTGGTTGACAATGATGCTGAAGTTTCTGAACCTGTCACGGATGATGAACCAGAAGAGGATAGTGAAGAAACTTCCTCAAAGCGAAAAGTTGGTTCAGCTGATGGAGGAGATGATTGGATTGATGCCTTTGAACCTGAGCCAGAGCCTGAAGAGCCAGAGCGAGTAATCAAAGAAGCAGACTATATTGAATGGTAGTGAAAAAGCACCTTGCTTTTTCTCGCCTTGGGGTGAGATATGTGTTCTTTGTAGTTAACTTCCACCGAGCCCCTTGGTAGCCCTCGTTAAATAATTGAGATTGCAGCAGAGAATAATGGACAAAGCACCCTCGCCGTCGGCAACTTCGCCGTCGGCCACTTCACCGTCGGCCACCTCGCCATCTTCCAAGCCACCCTTCCCGCCGCCTGCATGGGCATTTCCAATAGCATTCCTCGGTGGGTTATTCTCTCTTTTCATTGAGCCGGTTTTTCTGTTATCTCAAGGGAAGAACTCCTCTGATGCATTTTGGTCGCACGCTTTGCGTAGTCTTGACTGGACATTCATCCTACGGCAGTCACCATTTTTGCTATTCATTATTGGGGTTGGACTGATATTTGGCGGATTTCGCCTACGCTCTGCATTCAGTGGCCGCGAGTGGTGGGCATGGGCGCGGGTTGTCGGTGGTTTTCTACTTGGCGTCACGTTTTCACTAGTGTTGATTCATGAATTATTGGATATTGCATATTTCCGAGGCGCTTTCATCTTGGCCGTTGCCGCCTACGCATTTGTTATCCTCGCATTACTAACTTTGTTATTCGTTTGCCCGCTACCAATTTTCACTAGCGATGGTGAGCCGAACGGGCGATTTGAGAGTTTTGGGAAAGCCCTCCATCTAGTTGTGATATTATTCTGTGTCTGGTTGTTGCTGCCGGCGATTCCAGCGATGCTAGGCGTAGCTGCAGCACCACCAACCGCCCCTGCCGAAGGCTACGGTTCAACCCCAGGCCCTTATTCTGTGATAACCCAGACCTATGCCTATCCGATGCCGGCTGAGGTGGAAGCGATTATCGGAGATGTCGAGGGAGACATTGAATTCTCAATCTATCTCACCCTGCCCGAAATTCCTGTAGATGAGCGGATGGAAACAATGCCATTGGCGATAATTTTGCACGGCTTCGGCAACCCTTACTGGGAAACCTATGTCGATTGGGCGACTCATCTCTCAGCCAAAGGGATGGCCGTGGCATTCATCCAGTATCCTTCGGATGTCCACCCGGATGGAGCAGATACCTTCGACTTGATAGAAGCACAAGGGATGTCGAACCATCCCCAACACACACCTCGTAGTGCTGCAATAGCCGCAGCCATTGAGCATCTGAATGCAACCGCTCTAGACGAAAACCGTAGCGAGTGGCTCGACTCAGTAATCGGAAACACATCTATTGATCCCTCACATCTGTGGGTCGGTGGCCATAGCCTTGGGGCCGGACTGACGTTCCGCACCTTAGACGAATCTCTAATGCGTGGGTGGGGAGATGAATCACTTTTCATCGCCTTGGAAGCACCATATGCCCATTCAGTTGATACTGAACTACGGGGTGATTTGCAGACTCTGCCAGATAATACTCTGGTCCATATTGCACTCTCAGAAGATGATACCAGCGTTAGTCCATGCTACGGAGTGTGGCATCAGCAGAGGATAATCTCACGCGATGGAGCAGGAGATTTGGCTGCTGGCCAAGTGTTCTTGATGACAATACCAAGTGACCGTCACGGTTTCCCGCCGATGGTCGCCTCACATTACCTGCAGGCTTCGCAGGTGCACGAAGTCTTGGCCGATTGGGGATTCTATCGTCGGGCCGACGCTCAAGCCGACTACATGGTTGCCCGAAGTGATGGAAACTCCTCCAGCGACATTTTGGCTGCTGATTACCTCTTCAATGAAACTTGGTTGGCGAATATGGGTGAGTGGTCTGATGGTGTTGCGGTTGAGGAAATTACCGTTTACCGCGACGCATTGAACGAAGGTACCGAGGAATACCAAGATTGTCGCAAAGAGAATACCGCATGGAATTAATTTTCCGAAGAAAACGGTAATCAATTGGGCGTAATCTTTGGCCACATTATTATCAATTGACTAATTTCTAAACCAGATAGAACTTGTTCTATTGTATTTGGTTCATCGTCTAACTGTTCAATTTCCTATTGCTTATGCGTCGCCTTCATCAACATGAAGCACCCCCCACTATTTGTCGGGAAAGAAATTACAGGACAGTTTGGAAGTTCGAGGCTTTGGTTTGGCTTTGGTTTGGCTTTGGTTCAACTAATAGTTTAACTTTGGTTTCGTTCCCTTTTTGTTTTGTAAATTGCCCTCCAACCTTTGGTTGGGTAATTCTTTCATTTCTCGCAAGAACAGAGGAAAAAATATGTCAATAATTGATATTACACTACCAGACGGCACTGTCAACCAGTACTCGGAAGAAATTACTGCTGGAGAAATTGTTGAGGATATCTACGGTCGCAAACATGGCTGTATCGCCGCATCTGTCAATGGTGAAGAACGTGATTTCTCTTTTGTTATTGCTGATTTGGATAATATCAGTGGAACTTGCTCAGCCTCAGTTGATGGAATCAAGACTGATTCTGATGCTGGTATGCATATCCTTCGCCATAGTGCTGCTCACCTTCTCGCCCAAGCGGTCATGGAAATATATCCTGATGCTAAACCCACTATTGGTCCAGCGATTGAGCGTGGATTCTATTACGATTTTGAAATGGAGCCAATTGGTGAACCAGAACTTAGAACCATCCAAAAGAAAATGTCACAACTGGCCCGACAGAATCTCGCAGTGGAGCGAGTAGAGTGTAGCGACGAGGAACTTGAAAACCTATTCGCCAGCAATCCCTACAAAATGGAAATCATCAGCGATAAGGTAGAAGACGGCAGTGGCTCAACTATCTACAAGCAAGGCGAATGGTATGATCTCTGCCTAGGACCACACGTAGCCAGCACTGCCAAATTAATGAATGTAAAATTGACAAGTATCTCAACTGCATATTGGAGGGGAGACCAATCTCGTCAGCAGTTAATGCGCATTTACGGAATTGTTGAGCCTAGTAAGGATGCTCTAAAGGCAACTCTACAACGCATTGAGGAAGCAAAAAAGCGAGACCACCGTAAACTAGGCAAAGACCTACAACTTTTCCACATTGACGAAGAAGTCGGTCAAGGCCTCATTCTTTGGACACCTCGTGGAGCGGCAGTGCGCCAAGAATTACAGGATTTCATTTCAGTTGAATTGCGCCGCCAGGGCTATTACCAAGTGTTTACACCTCACATTGGCAAACTGGACCTTTACCGAAAATCAGGCCACTTCCCTTACTACCAAGACAGTCAATATCCGGCACTTGTTGAGCGCGATTTGATGAAAAAACTTGCTGATGAAGATTGCTCATGTGGAGAATTGTCAAACCTAATGAGTGCAGGAGATATTGAAGGCTATCTGCTCAAACCGATGAATTGCCCCCACCACATCAAAATCTATGCCTCACAACCTCGTTCCTACCGCAACCTCCCTCTCAGGTTAGCCGAATTCGGTACTGTGTATCGTTGGGAGCAATCCGGAGAAATTTCAGGAATGACTCGGGTGCGTGGTTTTACTCAAGACGATGCTCACTTATTTGTAACTGAAGAACAAATTGCCAAAGAAGTTCTTGGCTGCATAGAAATCGTTCAAATCATTTTCAAAACCCTTGGGATGGATGATTACCGCGTCCGCGTTGGTCTCCGAGACCCAGATTCGGACAAGTATGTTGGTGAAGGTGAAAAATGGGACAAAGCCGAAGCCGCTTGTAGAACTGCAGCCTTGAGTCTTGGAGTTCCTTTCACCGAGGAAGAAGGCGAAGCCGCTTTCTACGGTCCAAAAATTGATTTCGTCGTCAAAGATGTTATTGGTCGCGAATGGCAATTAGGAACGGTACAAGTTGATTACAACCTGCCTGAGCGTTTTGACCTTACTTATACTGGATCGGATGGTCAGCCTCATCGCCCTGTAATGATTCACCGCGCTCCATTCGGAAGTATGGAAAGATTCTGCGGAGTGTTGATTGAACACTTTGCCGGCAAATTCCCTACATGGTTATCACCAACTCAAGTTCATGTGATAACAATTTCAGAAAAGCATAATTTGTGGGCACAGGAAGTCATTTCTGCATTGGTTGATGCCGGAGTT
>JABIHC010000031.1 GCA_018649825.1 Methanobacteriota archaeon | reverse complement strand
CTAGTTAATCAACCACTCAAAGAATGAAGGGATAATGCGATCCATAGCAAACATTACTACAAAGCCGATGAAACCGAGGATAAACATTCCAATTCCACAAATAATCGAGGTCTGAGTAAATTCCTGCTTAGTAGGCTTTCGAGCCATACGGAGAATACGTGCCCAGGAACTTCGACCAATACGGCGGAAGCCACTTTCTATACGGTCTTGGGCGGCCAGAACCTTATCCTCAAACGTGCGGTCTTCGGACTTTGAATTACTCTTTGCAGCGGACATAACGAAACCTCAGCCAACTGCCCGAAACGCCACCCCCATTTAACCGCGCCGGATTGGCCTCCGCAAAGGGAATCTGAGGGATGAAGCGCGACTATCGCAAGATGTATCTATGGTTTTCCCCTATTTATGTTACTTCAAATAGCCGCCATAGCACACGCTCTATACCCCAAACCTCCATTAATGCAGCAAAAATAAATTGGAAAGTGAAAAAAATATCCCTACTGAGGAAATCCAAGCAGAAAAATCGTTTGGTTCAAAAAAGAGTGAGCCACCCAAGGCATGTTACGCATGGCTGAATCCGACCCCTACGAAGTGCTTGGTGTGAAGAAGGATGCGAGTGACAAAGAGATTACAAGGGCATACCGCAGACTTGCGAAACGCTTTCACCCTGACAAAAATGACGACCCTGCTGCTGAAGATAGAATGAAGCGAATTAATGCTGCCTATGAAAAAATTGATTCGCCAGAAAAACGGCAAAAATATGACCAAGAATCGCAAATGCGCAATATGTTTGGTGGGCGTGGAGGAAATCCATTCGGTGGTGGCAACCCATTCGGCGGCGGCAACCCATTCGGTGGTGGCGGCGGTAGTATGGAGGACATGCTAAGCGGACTATTTGGCGGAGGAGGAATGCGTGGCCAAGGAGGAGGAATGGGCGGACAAGGAAGGCGACAACAACGAGCACAACAAGTCCAAAAAGGTGCAGACCTTACTGCCTATCTTGACCTTTCAATTTCTCAAGCAGAAGAGGGGGGGAAACGGCCCTTCAAAATCCGTAGGTTAGAAAAAGATGGCATGGGAGGAGTGTCTTCTACGCCAAAAACCCTCAGTGTAAATATCAAATCTGGCATTGTTCATGGAACTGTTATGCGTCTCAAAAAAATGGGCCATGAACATCCAAAAGGTGAGGCGGGAGACCTTAATTTAACTATCCGCATTGATCCTGGTGAAAACCGTCGTTGGGAAGGAGATAGTATTGTTCAACTGGTTGAAGTTAATTATTCTACATTGTTACTGGGTGGGAAAGTGAGAATTACTACTCCCAATGGTAAATCTGGAAATTTGAACATTCTTGCTAATAGTCGAGTTGGCGACCGCCAGCGAATGAAGGGCAAGGGATATGCAGGTGGTGATTTGGACTTGGAATTTATTATTGCTGAATCCAGTGAATTAAGTCCGGAACAGATTTCTGCTCTAAAAGAGTTACAAAAAGTTGGACTTTGAAGTAACATCTATTCTCTTTTTAGAGGTATTAATTTTCAAAATTAATTTTCAAAGAAAGAGATATTACTATCATTTTTGCAAAGGGAAAATCCACTGAATGCCTAAATTATTCAGCAATATTAGTTCTGCATGGAGTTCGTTTTCCTCAAGTAATAGTGTCTCCTGCGATTGCTGATGGCAGGAGATACGCGAGACTTTTCCAGCCTAGCGAAGTGGATGGTGCCACATCGCCGCAAAGTCCATCTCGCAATTGCATTACTCACCTTGCTAATGCTACCTGGAGTTCTTACTGCAATTGAGCCAATTGATGTTGAGTCTTATGACCTTGATTCACCTGAAATAGATGCATTGGATGTAATAAAAAATGAATTTGGAGCCTCGGAAGAAGTAGTCGGGTTTATGGTGATTCTGCGCGATAGACAATATGTAGAAGATGATCACGCCGATGTCCCTTCGGTTAGTGATGGTATACCTGATTATGCAAATTTACACCCTAATACAGAAATTGCTTCTTTCACCGGCAAAGACTCAGGAGTTAATTCACCTACAGGTGGCATCCTCAACCTCTCTGTCTTACAAGAAATTGACAGGAAGGCAAATATCGCCCGAAATCACTCACTTGGACAACATCTCACACCGATGGTAAATGATGTGACTGGCTGGCAATCAGATGGAATAATGGCGGTGGCTGATATTTTTCGTCACTTCATGACTAATGATTCAATACTTACTCGAGAAGGTGTGTCTCCCTTTGGCAGCATTATCCCCCCTCGCACCCAATGGACTGACTGTGGAATTATTGAGTGCCTGCAATTTGATGACCCTGATGTTACCCAAGCACATATTGATTTGGCTGCCCATCGTATGGCAAACAGTTCCGAAGGAAATTTCCTACGCTGGCTTTCCCTTGACCGAGCATTTCTACCCGACCCCACCTCTGATGTCATCGGCCCAATTGGCGGAAAAATGTCCATTGATGGGAACTTCTCTGAAGCAATATGGGGAAAGGGGCGTTGGAGTGCATCAGCAACTTGGCTTTTGGTGCAATTAGATAAACCGGCAATGAAGGAAAACGGTTGGACTTTTACATGGAAGGATGCACACCCCGAATCAAAAATTGATTGGCCTGTAGTAGGTGGTTACACTTTCCACGATGGTGAATTTATCGCCCACCCGCCAAATTATGATGATGAACGATGTGCTGCGCTAACGGAAGAATCTGCACCTTGTGCAACCGAATGGGGGATTCAACATTTGGAAGGTTCTATTCGCTCTTCAGATCACCAAACTATTTCTCTAATGATTGGAGTTGGAGTTAATGTTGAAATTACTCGCGAGGTTCAATCTTCTATGAATTTATTATTCTTGATGGGGTTGGCAATCGTAATATTACTTTGGTTCAGTTTACGACGAGTTACAGATGTACTGATAGTTTGTACTGCCCTAGGTGGCGCATTACTTTGGATGCAAGGCTTAATTGGCCATGCTTCTATACTTGGAGATTGGTTTGGTTTTGATATTATTTCACGCAGTCAGTTTTCAAATTTATTACCAATATTAGTTCTCGCCCTCGGCATTGATGATTCGCTTCATGCCTTGCATAGATACAAAGAAGAACGAAAAAAGGGTGCTACTCCTTCTGCTGCTGCAGAAGTAACGGTAGCGAAGGTGGGTAGGGCAATAATGCTCACCAGTCTAACTACAATTGCTGCTTTTGCTTCTAACTTGTTCAGTGACATCGCTGCTCTTCGTTCATTTGGAATAGAGGCGGCCCTAGGCGTATTTGCCGCATTTGTTCTGACCGGAATCTGGGCGCCTCTTTTGCGTCTTTCAATTGACCTATGGTTGGAAAAAAGAGGTATGTTAAAGCCTGAAAAAGAAGGGCAAATTCACCTCGTTCCTTCATCATGGTTGGCATTTATTACAACTGGAGTTGCAAAAAATAAATCAAAATGGGTTATTGCTGTTATAGCAATATTAGTGACGATACCGGCAACTATTGGAATGGTAGGACTTGAAGGTGATTTCAAAGTTGAAGACTTCCTTGATGATTCATCAGATATGGCGGTAGGTGTCAATATTATCAACGAAAGATTTAGCGATGAAGGTGAACCTGCTGCAGTACTGATTGAAGGAGATATTCTCAATCCACAGGTATTCGCAGCAATTGACGAAACTAGATGGAATATGGATAGAAGTGACGGGGGTATTTCTGATAAAATAACTAGAAAGCCAAATGGCCAAGCAGAAATTCATGGAGTTGATGAATTAGTGTTTTTACTTACAACAAGCATGATAGAAAATTCAACACCTTTTGAACAAGTAGGATGGAATACTACTTTGCCAGACCATGGAGTTGGTTGCACGGATAATGGTGCCCCCCTATTCCTGCCGAACTTACAAGACAGGGGTTGCTTAGCATTTTTCTATGGCTTCATGAGCCTGTATGGAATTCCAGAGACGGCAACAATACCACACATGCCACCTTCAATAATTGCCCTATACATTTCCCCGGATGAACCACTTTCTCCAACCTCGCCGCACTTGACTGTTGATGGTGATGCACCGGTTTACAAGCGAACTTTACTTAGGTTTGGAATCACTCAACCAGAAAACTTCCCTTCAATGCAACCTTTCCTCGATACCCTTGAAGATGACTTTTTACCTTTCATCAACTTCACCTCTGGCGATTATAGGGAACGGGGTGATGTTGATTCTACAATAAATAATGATGATAATCCGGTTTCTTGGGTTATGTGGACCGGCAAGCCGGTTACAAGATTTGTCGCCGCCGATTCAATGCAAACTCAGATGCAGTCAAGTCTATTTTTAGGGGCGATTTTCGTCATACTTACTCTTTGGTGGGGCTTCCGTTCACTTAGCCAATCATTGATTACCACTGGTCCAATATTATTGGTAGTGGTTTGGTTGTATGGATTGATAGCCGCATCAGGTGGAAATCTAAATTTGGTAACCGTTGCAATTGCGGCGATTTCACTTGGAGTCGGAGTTGATTATTGTATTCACGTTACTGAACGTTATCGTGAAGAACGGGGCAATGGAGCCGATAGAAATTCTGCGCTTGCCGCAGTAGGAGGGGCCAGTGGACTTGCATTAGTGGGCTCGGCAGCATCGGATGTTTCGGGATTCATGATAATTTCAATCTCGCCGATGGGGTTATTCGCATCATTCGGATTATTTTCCTCAGCGATGATCATTCTTTCATTAATTGCTAGTTTGATATTGACTTGCGCAGCAATAGGGTTCATGCCCGATAAAAAGGCCAAGCAAGATGCCGAAAAACAAGCATTCATGGTAACTCACACAGTAGATATCTCAGAAGCAGTCATTCCAACTTTTGATTATGAATCAATTGCTAAAGTAGGAGGTGCTTGGGAAGGGGAAGAGGCTGTTTATCCATGGGGTCAACAGACTTCCTCCGTTCCGATGATGCCAAATGAGGAATTGACTATTCTTACCGCAGAGCCGACGTATCCTGCCGCAAACACACCTACATCGCCTGTGCAAATACCTTCGCCCAAACAAACCCCGGCCCCCTCGCAAGTAGCCCATATTCCACCTTCAGCATTAGATGATTTAGATGACCTATTGGATTTCTAGCCTCGAAATATTACCTAATTTGATTCAAAATTGCGATATTTGTTAAGAGATGGGTTCTTGAAGGGAGGGCTTCTCGGCAGTTTATCTGTTGCAGGGTTCAACCCCGGATAGATGTAATGTGGTGATGAAGATGACGGAAGTTCCAAAAGATTCGGGTACTGAAGAAAAAGAAGATTGGACCGCCTTTGCAAATGCAGGATTTGGCGAGACCGATATTGACCTTTGGGATGACCTTGAGGCAGCACCAGCGCCTGATTCCGAAGATGAACCTAAATCCATTGACCAACAAAAAAAGGAATCTTCGTCCACAGATGATGACTGGAATGAGCATTATCAAAGTGACCAAATGGAGACTTACTTACAAGAAATACCTCCTGCCCCCTCATTACCTGGGCTCAAACATTTGCTTCGCATGGGAACTTGTGATCACTGTTTAGGGCGCATTGGTGGGAAGAAAAGTTTCGGCCAAGACATCGTCTCTGCTGGGATTGAAATTAGAGCAAATATCTTGGCCACTGACCCTGAATTAGTAAGTGCAAGAGATGGCGATTCATACTGCCAATTCTGTGAGGAATTATTTGCAGAAGCACCCCTCCTTGCTCGCTTGATGAATGATGCGCTTGCAGATTATGAATGTTCAAGATTGCAAATCGGCGCCCAATTCCCAAAGGATCAAGCCGAAGAAGAAGACTCGATTCGTAAGCGCTATGGCGCACCCGGTTCGGCTCCATTGAAGTCGAGTTTGGTTGAAAATGTTGCCAAGGAATTATTGCTATTAAATCCGAAAATAAAACTGGTAAATGAAAAGCCACAAATTCTGGCGTTGCTTGATATGCTTACCCTTGCAGTAAACCTTGACATTCGCTCTCACTACATCTATGGCCGTTACCGTAAATTGGAGAGAGGGATTCCTCAAACTCGTTGGCCCTGCAGAGCCTGCAAAGGCCGAGGTTGCATGCGTTGTGATGGAACTGGCAAACAATATTTGCACTCAGTGCAAGATTCTGTTGGCAATCCACTATTGGAATTATTTGGCAGCAAAGAACACTCTTTCCATGGCATGGGACGAGAAGATATTGATGTTCGTTGCATGGGGAGGGGGCGACCTTTCGTTATTGAAATGAAATCACCGAAGATTAGATCTGTTGATATGGCAGTTGTTGAGAAGGCGATAAATAGCCAAGCAGAGGGACGAATTGAAGTTGATTCAATGCGGGATAGTCAGCGCTCGGAAGTAGTTAGAATAAAGGATACACCGGCAGAAAAATCATACCGAATTCGCTTCAAATTACATCCTTTGGGCACCATGCCCGCACCGGTACCGAATCACCGCAAAGAAGGCGGGCGGAGAGGCAAAAAAGGACGGCGTGGGAAGCGCAATAGGAGAGGGGGGGACAAAGATGAAGAGACAATTCTGGCCACCGAGACTCCCGTTGAAGAAAATAATGTGAAGGAAAATTCTACAACCTATGATGAAGCAAGCCTATCAATACTCAAAAAAGCAGAATTAGTTGATATTTGCATTGAAAGAAAAGTTGCTAAATCTGGAACAAAATCCGACTTAATTGAGCGAATAATAAATTCACCGGAACCACAACCCGAATTGCCACCTCTACCTGATGAAAACAAAATACTCAGAATATTAAATGGGCTAGCTGGAACTACCCTTGAACAACGAACTCCGCTGAGAGTTGCACATCGCCGAGCAGATAAAATCCGAAAGCGACAGGTAATGGTCGTTGAGGACCCGGTAGTTGAGTGTACTGAAGAAGGTATTTTTACAGAAGTGAGTTTACGTTGTGAATCTGGCACTTATGTCAAAGAAACCGTCCACGGCGACGGGGGGAGGACTATCCCCAGCGTTTCCTCATTACTCGAAGCAGATTGTGAAGTCCTATGGCTTGATGTTGCCGACATTCATGCTGATTGAAGGGGGGGTTTCGCGCTTATGTTGGCCATTTTCCCCTGCCGAAATAATCCGGCGCGCTTAAATGGGGGCGGTCAGTCGCCGCTTTGCTCAGCCTTGTGCTGTGCAGGTATGGAGGAATAATTCATGAAGCGATCCAAGGGTACACGCCAAGGTACACGCAGTATTCTACGCAAGTCAAAATCCGACAAGGGCCGAATTGATATTGCTCGCCTAATGCATGATTATCAAGAAGGCGACAAGGTCGCTATTGTTCTTGATGCAGCGCAACAAGGTGGCATGCCTCACCGCCGTTTCCAAGGCAGAACAGGACAAATCGTCAAGCGCCAAGGAGTCGCTTGGGTAGTTGCAGTTAAAGATGGCAACATGTCCAAAACCGTAGTTGCTCGAGCAGAGCACCTATGCCCTATCAAGGAGTGAAATTCATGAGCGAAGACAAATACCTGAGTTACCAAGACGTTAGGGATATGCTAAACGATGCTCAAAAGCGTCGTGGTTTCCTTACCTACGAGCAAAAGCTTGCCTTGCACCATGCTGAATGGGCAGCAAGTGATGCACGCAATGGCTATAAGACCGAAACTAAAGTATTCAACGACATGAGAAATGCTTTCTTAGAAATTGAGAAGATTGCAAAATTCCCTGATTTAGCCTCTAAATTGGCTGAAATAATCCCCATTCACAGTGAAGATGTACGAGCAATTCTTGCAAGCCGGAGAATCTCCTTTGATGAAACTGAAATCAATCAAATTCTTGATATTGTGCGCCAGAACGTTGGCGCTGAGTGAAAATAATGCCCAGGAGGGCGCCCAGCATGTACCCCCGCAATAATGACCCCAGAGCGGGAAAGAATAACCTTGACTCTATTGAGGGTGAAGTTTCTGCTCGAGTCGTTGACCATGAGATTCGCCCCGGCGGCCTTATCTTTGCACTTACTGAAGCAAAAATGCATTTGATAAAAATTCGTCCTCCGGCTGGAAAACCTTTGCTTGAAGCAGGAACTATTCTTGATATTACATCAAAAGGTGGCTCTGGGCAAATACTTGGGACCTTGAATTACAGAAATCTAACTTCTGCTGGCCAGAATAATTTAGCAGACATCATTGAAAGTATTATTTCAGAAAATGCTGAACCGTTCATATCATTCTTCAACCGAGCAGGTAACCTTTCTTTGAAAATGCATGCATTCCAATTATTACCCGGCATTGGTAAAAAGAAGGCACTCGAAATTGTTGATTTGCGTGGAAGAAATGGCTGGGATGATTTTGCAACTATGGATTCAAGTTGTGGAATTGATGGAAAGAACTTGCTTGCACAACGCCTTGCACAGGAAATTTCCGACCAGCACGAACAGCCAAGGCTCGTTGACCTTCTCCTGCGACAGGAATGATCAAAGATGGAAATTCCTTCATCAGCAGGTCTAATCGACCGATTAGTTAGCCTGCAAAAGCAAGATAAAAAACTTGGCCAACACTATTTAGTCAATGATGATTTCATTGATGAAGCAATATCATTCGCCGACCTAAGTGAAAATGATGTTGTGTTAGAAATAGGCCCCGGCCCAGGGAGCCTAACTGCAAAATTGTTAGAGACAAAGGCAAAAGTTGTCGCCATTGAATTAGATGAAATTGCTTGTGAGCATTTAAGATTTAATTTCTCAGTGCCAATTAGTAATGGCCAATTGACTCTGATAGAAGGTGATGTATTACAACAAAAATTACCTGCTGAATTAACATCAGTTGTTGCTAACATCCCCTATCAAATCTCAAGCCCACTTATTGAGCAATTAGTTAAACATCATCGTAGTGGACGAGGATTGAATTCAATCACTTTACTTCTTCAGGATGAATTTGCTACCCGATTGTGTATGTCTGAAGGCCCAGCAAGCCGAGGCCCTCTTGGAATAAATAGTGCATTTGAATGGAATATCGTCAGGGGTAGTAAAGTACCACCACATGCTTTTTCCCCAGCACCAAAAATTCACAGTAGAATTGTTCACCTTTCTCCTCTCCTTGAAGCGATAAAACTTGAAAAGTCGGTTCCTACTGCTAATCTTAAACTCGCACGGCAAATCGTTTCAACTTGCTTTTTGGAAAGAAGAAAAATGATGCGCAATCGCCTACAAACAACACCCAAGCGTATATCACGAGTAAAAGGGTGGTATGGTAAAAACTACCGTGCTGCGGCCAAGAAATTACTATCACAAGGCGAAACTATTGGCTTACCTACCGGTTGGCAAGAGGCGCGTCCTGAAAAATTAAATGTGGAAATGTGGTTGACAATTGCCGCTTGGATGGAGAAATTTCGCGACAATTGATTAACGCGGGGTTCACATAGGTCAGCCACTTCGGCATGGTTAACTGGGGGTGTAGCGTATGGCAAAGAAGGACACCTATCTTGCTCTATTACGCCGAGGCATTGACGAAACAACAGCAAATTTATTGGCTGATGCGGGATTAAAAATCGGTGAATTGAAAAAGATAGATAAAGAAAAATTAGTCAAAAATTACGGCCTCAAAGATACTATTGCTGAAGGTGTATTAGACATCATTAATGCTGGTCCACAATCACATGGAAAAGAACGCTATTTGGCTAAGGTTCTTGCCCCTGAAAAGAAGAAGGTTGACCGTATTGAGGAATTGCGCTTTAAGCGTAAACAAAAGGATATTCTTGCAGATTTGGCGGAGGAAAAAGAGCGCTTGCGATTCGCTCGAATAGAAGCATTCCGACACCAAAAGGAAGTAATGAACCGCCTTGGAAAAACGGTAGAACTAATTGTAAAACTTGAGAATAATTTAGATGATGAATCAAAGAGAGACCAACAAGCAAAAATCCGTGATCAATTAGAAACACGTGGTTTGGAAGCCGCAAGGGATCATGAATTACTCGAACTCGATGGAACCCCTCAAGATATTGTTGATTTTAGGAGAAAGATAGTACCATCACTTGTGCTGCATGCTTGCCCACAATGTGGAGATGAGATTGACCCGCGCTCTTCGCGAGACACCGATCAGAGAAACACTTGGGCCTTTATGTGCTGGGAATGTGAAGTATCATTCCTTCCCGAACTTACCGTTGCCGTTGAAAAGCAATTAACAAATGGTAATCGAATTATCATTGACCCGGAAATGCGCCCTCGCGGCGAAGTTCCACAACGGCCTGCGGCAAAGAGTCTAGCTGTAATGCAAGCAATGATCCGAAAAGATTTGGAAGAAACCGGCGCAAGTGCGGACAATATTGCCGCTGCTGCCGAAGTTGCAGCACAAACTGTTGGATTGATGTTAATTGACGACTGGATCGACCAAACTTTGGCCGCTAAGAATTACATTCAAGCACAAGAAGACCGTGAAGATTTCATCCTTAGAACTGGAGCAGGTGCAACTAAATTCAACAAGTGGATGAAGAAGGCCGGTTTGTATTTCAACAAACAAACTGGACGTTGGACACGCTACGGTGACCGTTGAGGAATTAACATGAATGAGGCTATTGTAGCCCTAGTACGTTTTTTTCGCGGTTCCGCGCTCCTTGGCTTTACGCCATTAGTTGAGAATCAAACCCTATTGCAGCATGCCGAAGATGCAGGTGTAGAAATACCCTCAAACTGTACATCTGGCACTTGCGGTAGTTGTATGGTCACCCTACTTTCCGGTCAAATTCCTTTACCAGAAGACCTTCCCCCTGGTTTGGATGATGAATTTCTAATTGAGCAACATGCAAGACTCTCATGCATAGGAATACCTTCCACTTCTGTTGATATTGAACTAAGTCCTCCTTTATGAAAGAAGAAAATGTAGAGGTGGAATTATGGCAAAATGGGGGACTACAGAATATTTTCTCATGGCCTTCAATATTTGTGCTATTTATTTGGCTTACAGATTTATTAATTTTCGTCTGACGAGCAAATTAGAAGAAGTTGAAAACCGTCAAAAAAAATCAGCACAAAGGCAAGAAAAAACCAAACTTGAAAAACCTCTGTAGGCAAAAACCTTTGAAATGACGGAGATGACGGGCACATATGACCGAATTCCGTTTACAGACCACGGGTGGAGGCGTTCACGATGGGGAATTTGGCCTTGGTGAATTAGTTGAATTAACAAAAGGTAAGGGCTGCGCTTGGTTAGATATTTACCAACCGGACGAAAAAGTAAAAGATTTTCTTCTCAATGAAATGGGATTTGATGAATTAGCGGTTGATGGAATTGGTGAGCATTCGCTCAACACAGTTCAGCGCTTTGATGACCTTCGTTTTCTTGTAGTTTCAGCTCGCGATAGAGATAAGAGACTGGATACCGAGCCACTTGCAATTTTCTTGCAAAATCAATTGATGATCACGATTCACTTCTCTCGCATTAGGGCACTTACTCCATTCAAGAAGCGATATAAGAGAGCCGGCCCCGAAGATATTGAACTTGGCATAGACTACTTTTTCTATGAATTATTGGACTCAATCGCAGATGATTGGACTCCACTATTAGATGAATACTCAAATGAGTTAGATGAATTAGAATATCGCGTCTTTGATCCAAAGATGAAATATGAGAATCTTCTTGAAGAATTACACATCCTTAAGCAAAACTTACGCGAGGCTTCAAAATCGATTGAGTCACTTCATTCTGCAACTATGAGGTTGGTAAAACCTGGTGATCGTCTTATTTCCACAGAAACCCTTACTCATTTCACCGCATTACATAACCTTGTACTTACTTTGATGAAAAGAAATCACAATTATTCAGCAGGGGCCACATCTACCAGGGACACATACCTCACTAATGCCAGTCTCAGCCTCGCCAAATCAAATCAAAGGCTTACTGAAGTTATGACTACCCTGACAATTATAGGAGCAATAATGTTACCACTTACCCTTGTTGCAGGTATCTTTGGAATGAATACTAAATTACCCGTAGGGGCTGATTCACTCGGTGGTTTTTGGGTAGTGATGGCAATAATGGCCAGTTTTGGAATAATGATGCTATTCTGGTTTAGGCACCGTGGATGGTTTGAAAAACCTGGCGAGGGAATGGTATGAGTACTCGCTCATATGCAAAATTACAACGCCAAGTTGCAGAAGTATTTGCCAATTGGCAAGACCCTCACGGAAGAGGAAGTTTAAATGAAAATGGAGATTTGAAGGGAATTGAAATTTCCGAAAGTGGACAAATACGGATGGCAATTAATCCTGCCCACCCTCACTGCCCATGTTGCTTAATTGATTTTAGAGACCTTCGCATTACTTTACTAAAAAATAAAAGAATCAACTCTGTTGAAATAAATATTATCGGCATTCCAGCCAATAATAGATGGGCAAATGCAATCAATGAATAGGCAAATATTTTTGATATGGTGGCTAAGAATCAATATTGAGGTTCTTCAATTGATTCAAGCGAATAGAATCCAATATCCTATTCCAAACACCACTACATCGCAGATTGCGTGTGTGACAAATGGGACCCAGATGCTTCGATATTTGATGTATAACCAACTGAAAGCGGAGCCGCCAACAAAGAGCCCAAGGCAAGCCATCAAGTTAATCCACAATGGGAATCCAAGGAAAAATAATGCAATGAAATGATGTATAACGAAAATACCTGCGGAAAGAAATACCGTTTTCCACATGCCATTAATCACTACTTCGGCCTTCTCAACGATAAACCAACGGAATACATATTCCTCTAGAACAGAGTTTCCAAATATCCAAAAAAGAGCGGCTGCGATATATGTACTTGCAACCGTCAATCCAACGGGCTCAAGTGAGGTTTTGAATTCTGTGGAATCAATATTATTAATGCCAAATACTAACCATGCTGCAATCATAATAATTGCAAAGACGACGCCAATAATTAGCGCTTCCTTGAATCCACCATTTTGTGGCTTGGACCATGATATCGGCAATTTGTCCACTTTCAATCGCCAGAACAATGGCAATCCCAGCATCCATAATTTTGAGATAAACCATGATATTTGACCGAGTAAACCCTCACCGGTGCCGAAGGAAACTAATATGGAAACCGTAGGAGCAATCCCCACAAGAAATAGACCAAGTAACGCCTTATTTCTATTATCCATTTTCAGCACCTAGTATTGCAAACTTTGCAATGTAAATCAACTGAATAATATTTCAGCCCTTTTTCTCAGGCAACATAATCGTCGTCTTTGGTCCAGTTTACACCACAGAGACCACCGGCTTGAGTTGCTTGACTAGAACGGAGAATTTCAGCAGGACTTCGCCCTGCATCCATTCCGTTAATCGAGTACATTTGCACCTTGCCCTCATTGTCAACCAATACAGTCCCACGGAAGCCAACGCCCAAAGCAGGATTTAACATTCCAAATGCTTTGGTAACTTCGTGAGTTGTGTCGGCAATAACTGGGTGGGTAACGCCGGCAGGGAAAATATCGCGGTCAGCGAACCATGCATTGTGGCTAAACCAAGAGTCTGTAGATGCACCAATAACGGTAATTCCATCACTCTCAAATTCATCCTTAAGGGATTCAAAACCAACAATTTCAGTTGGACAAATGAATGTAAAGTCAAGAGGATACCAATAAATTAGATACCATTTACCAGCAAGTTCTGCGCTGCCTAGGGTTTTCTTTTCGCCATTGTGATATACGGTTGCACTCCATTCCGGTGCATCTTGTTCAATCATGTTGTCCATGTTTAGTTCTCCTCAAGATGGGCGAAGAGTCCATAGTATTTCAACTGCCCTAAAACTCGATGAATGGAGGGCGTATGACCCATAATAGCGAATGATTCACCCAGTATTATTGGCTCACTCAAATGGGTCCAAATTAACAACTTGCTCAATATCTATTCGTTTAT
>JABIHC010000044.1 GCA_018649825.1 Methanobacteriota archaeon | reverse complement strand
CATAAGGACATTATTCACAACTTAGAACACTTACCTGGAATTGAATTAATTGGAAACCAAACCATATCAATTAGAGCAATAAAGGGAACTGAGGCCTCAACAATTGAAGTAGTTAATATTTACATAATGAGTGCAGACTTTGAAGAAGAACCCAGCATTGTAGACAAAATGGGTGGCAGCACCATGTTAGCAATGGGATTGATTATTGGACTACTCATGGCTATTGCTGCATTTGGGATTCTCAAATACCTTGGCTCCGAGGAAAATGAATTTTTGAGTGAAGAAGTGAAAGATTCCGTAGATAATTAAATGGTTTTTCTATTCCGCCGTGGCCTTTGGGCTTTGCTTTTCATTAACCTTGCTTGGATTAGTATTGACTTTATTCATCTTTGTTAATGCCATGAATATTTGACAAATTATCAAATAGTAGCCTTATTTTGCGATTTCCGGACGATGCTTTAAGTGCTGAGTCGTAAACAATGCTCCATGGAAAATAGCCGCACACCCCCTCCGCGAACCCCAGCCCCTCCAAGAGAGAATCTAAGAAGCGCAGGAGGAACTTTTTCTCATTCAGAAGGTGGATATGTCCCCGGGATGAATGTAATACAACCCAACTCAACACCCGATCATGGAGCACAAAAATTAGCTCAACTTTGGTTATGGGGCATTGCATTATTGGCGATTTGGGGTGGATTATTTACTATCGCATTCTCTCAAGGAGACTCGAATAATCGTTTTGCCTTACTCGGCCTCGGGGGCATTATTTCTGCTGCAATATTTGTATCAATGGTTGAAATTCAACGACGAAAGCACGATGTTCTGACCGAAATGCACGACTATACACTCGGCATGGGGTTCTTCTTTGCTGCAATAGGTTTTTTGTGGGGGATGCGCTATATCTCTGCATTAATTTCTTCCTTTGGAATTGACCTATTTGTTGACCCAAGCCGGCCCTTTACTTCAATGGATTCAATTGGCTGGTCTCCAAATGCCAATGCAATATACTTGCAAACCGTCGGTGCATTGATTCTTGCCGCTGGGCAGTGGTATTATCTGCGCCATCTATTGAATGATGGGCGCAACAAAACTACAGTTAGTTGGTTTGTAGTTGCGCTAACTCCATTTGCCCTGTTGTTAGTAGGGATTGGTCCATGGATAAACTGGTCAAATGGTTTCATCAGTATTGAAATTGGTATTTCTTTGATTTTATTATGCGCGCTGGCAATGATGCTGGCGATTGAAAGTGACCGTAGTATTATTTTCATGATTTGTGCCGTTTCATCCTCTATTATCACCATCATTTATGAAATGAGTAATGAGGCAAATATCAACGGTTCTTCAATCACTTTGCTCAATGTAATTATCATTATTCAAGGATTACTAGCATCGACTGACAAATTGAATCGAACTCTTGTAGAAAAATCTAGTTTGGCATTAATGGGTTCGGCATTAATCGCAATGTTTTATTCGCAAATGGCAGATATGACGCTTTTCCTAGGCCCCCTTACATTTGCCGATGATCATAATTGGCTAACACTACCAAGTATGTTATGGATGTGTATTTTAATTGGCTATTTCCCTGCGACTTTGCGTAACCGAATCCCATGGATGCCAATTGGTTTAGCTGGAGCGCTCATCCTAATGCCAGCACCGGCTAATATGATTCCTTGGTTACTGACAATGGCCATGGTGCCATATATGCTATGGAATGAGAGAACAAGACCTTGGGTCGCTAATTGGACCTTTGGTATATTGAGTTTCACCTATTTTATTGTGAGTTGGATGACCTATGGGCATGAAACACATGATGCCAATGTTTGGGGATGGTTCCCTCAGCACTATGATTTGGCAATTGGAATCGGTTTGATATTGATTGGCGAAATTGCAAGTCGTTCTGGCAGATTAAATCGCACAATTGGCCGCATGGCAGTAGCAGCAGTTGTCGTATCACCCGCAACATTAATCGGCGATGACATATTGATGCCGTGGGTAGTTGCAATATATCTCCTCGGTTCGGTAATATTGGAGCAATTACAGTTTGTTGAAAAGGAAGGGCTCAAAGCAAGAATAAACCTCTCAATAACTATCGCTTCAAGTCTTATCTTCACAGCACTACTCGCAGCACTCGGGCGTTTATCCCTAGATGGGACTCCGCTCGCCTCACTCAATGATAGTCTTGCAGGATTCAATTTAGTAATTGCATTGATTGCAGTAGCCTACTTTACAATTGGGGCAAGGACAAATAAATACGAACTGGATTTCGGGCACCTTGTAGGATTAGGATTATCTCAAGGCGCATCGGTGCCACTATACAATCCTGAAACCGCAACATGGGAAACCAATGAAGAGAACCCTGATGCGCCTTCATGGTTGGAAAAAGGTTGGGGTTCTGTTGCCAGAATTTCTTTTCTCGGACCATTGATGCTATTTTCAATTGCAATTGCAAGTGTCTCAACTAGTTCGCTACATGATAATCCAATTTGGATATTATTACTAATTCTACCAATCAGCATGATTGTACGCGAGGTACTTTCGTCAACGGGCCACGGGGCTACTGAAAGAGCAGTTGGTACATGGGCATTATTTGCGCTTGCAGTGCCAATTAATATGCAACTACTTTCGGAATATGAATTATTGGATTATTCAACAAATAGCGGGATGGGGTTGTCAAATGTTTTGTTTGATTTAATTCTAATAATGGGGCCACTATTCACTCACTTTTTGTTGTTGAAAAAAGGAATTGATGATGAAGCAGATAATTATACGAGGGCAAATAATGCTACCTTAATTGGATTATTAGCACTTACTCTCTTAGATGCCACAGGTGGATTGGTGATTACTACTATGTTTTTCCTTGTATTATGGAGGGCAGTGATGCATAGGCGAAGCATAGTAATTTATCTTTTACCATTTGTATGGATATTTTTGCCTAATGGCAATGACGGAGCAGACTTATTCTTCAATGAAATAATTCCTGCACTTGGAGGCTTGGCCGACTATTTCCTAATTGATAATTCTACGTCATATGATGAAAACAAAATAATAGGATTGATGTGGACTATTTTTGCACTCACCATATTTACAAAATCAGTCGTTGACAAGCGCCTAAATGACGAAACAATTAGAAAAATGCCATTTATTCTCCCTTCCTTTTTCCTTATCGCCGGATTGGCTATGCTGCTTGATAGCCCGGATTGGTTATTGGTAATTGTAACTACAATTATCATTACTTTTGGGTGGCTTCTTGGAAGGATGGAAGGATTTCCAATTGCTCCATTCACCTACTTCATCGGCTTTATGATTGGATTAGATTCTACTGTAAGTGGATTTGAGTTGTTCAGTTTATCCGCACTATATACCGGCTTAGTAACATTTGCAATGTGGGGCCTAGCGTCACAAAATATTCTATTCAAGTGGTGTGCACCAGTGCAGAATCCTGACACGAGCACAGTCCAAATCGCTACAACCAGCACTGGAATCCAAACAAATATTGATTGGGCAAAGAAAAACCGTCTGAACTCAATATTTTTCGGAGAAAGCGATGTGGCACGGGAAAAATTAAACTCCTTCCTAAAATACACTGGCATGGTTTTCCTCCTCCTTTCGCTTGATGAGATGCATGGCTTATCAACAGTAGTTGTGGCTATCTGGTGGACAATTGATTCATGGAAAAACCAAAATGCAAACACATTGTTATTCACTCCAGTTCTTCATGCAATTGCACTATGGAATGTGGAACGGTTAACCGATTCACTAAGTGGCATGGACTTACCAGGATGGCTGTTGATTGTTGAGGGAATTATTTTGTCGAGAGTATCTGCATCCCAATGGTATCCAAATTGGAATTGGAATGAGGATGGTTCTGATTTCTGGAAGTGGAATGATCAAATGGGAATTCTTGCAGTTTGTTATGTTGGAGTTGGAATAATTTGGGCAGTATATGACTTATCAGTGACTGGGACTGGAATACTAATAATCGGCTATGGAATGGTCCAAGCAGCACTTGATTTCAATCGCCAATGGCGCAGAATAAGTAGTATTGCCGCTACTTCAATTGGAACATTTATCATTGCATTCATGAGTGACATTACTGGTACTTACCAAGGATTAGCGATGATCTTTGGTGGAATTGCCGCATTTGGCCAAGCCGCATTTTACTTCAAGTTGTGGGGCGAGGAAGAAAATACGGTGAAAAGTGGTGATGCCGTGACTATTGGGGAATCTATAGAAGGCAAGGTTATGGCCATGCCCGCCGGCATGAGCGAGGGTGAATCATCTAGCGAATTATCGGACGAAGAGGAAGACGAAGAAGCTACCGAAATGATTGACAATACTACCTCTGAGGTGGAAGAAGAGGTTGACTCACCAGAGACGCCTAGCACTGAAGGTGAAACCGAAGCAGTTGAAGAAAAAGGTGCAAGTGAGGAAGCAGAAGTAAGTTCAACTCAAAATGATGAATTTGAAATACGCCTTCCTGAGGACATATTAGCGAATATCCGCGCAACTCTTGCAATGACAGAGCACTCAGGCTACAAGCCGATTGTTAGTTTTGATCAATACGGACAAATCGTTTTGCATTATGAAATGCTATAATTGTCAACCCCGCTCTCCCTCATCAAGGAGTTGAGGTCAGTATATCTCCATTGTGAGTGGGAAGGGCGTAAGCCTCAAACATAGAACGCACGAGGAACGGATAAGGACACGATGATGAGGCCGAATCGCTCGGCAATAATATTCATTTTCAATAACAAAAAAAGGGGGTGAGGAAATCAAAGGAGAAACGGCTGAAGTAATGGTGCAAAAACCAGCAATAGATGCAGATGTTGAGTCGTTGAGAGGGGTAATGATGAATCTCAAGAAAAAATTTGAAAACATTCCAGTTATCAAATACCTAAACGAAGTTCCCGAGCGAATTCCACTCCTTGTGATGCTCATTTCCTTTATTCTTATCGCCATTTGGGACCACCAACGACACCTAATATTATGGAGAAATTACGCAATCACTGGAATTTTTGGCGACTTAATGCTAATGGCCGTATTTTGGTCAGGAAGAATGATGATCCCCCCTCAAGCAATATGGCTCGGTTATTTTGCATTTATTTTGCACTTTGGCGGAGGTAGCCTTGGTTCTGCTGAACAAGGACCTGGACCATTCTGTTGGGGCGATTTGAAACCAGGGCAGGGTTTGTGCGCTGATGGAATAAATGGCATGTATCATGTTCACCCGATGTGGGATAGACTTACCCATGGAGTAGGAGGAGTTGCACTAGCATACGGTTTTACAGTCAGTTTTAAACGCTTATCAACTCATTTTTCTGCAAATCTTTCCCGAGGAATGATATTTTGGTTAGCCTTTGGAGTTTCAATGTCAGGAATGGCCGTGTTCGAAGTTTACGAGTTCTTTGGCAGGATGCTATTTCTTACCACTGACCAAGGAGGTTATGTGAATACTGCTGGCGACTTGGTTAGTGATTTGGTAGGATGTACTACAGGGGCTTACCTTGGTTTGACTATGGATAAATGGGGAATCTTTTGGGAAGGGGCTAGTCAAAGACCGCTACCAATTATTGTCCAATTAACTCAGTCATTCATCATTCCAATGACTACTTCAGCTTTTATTGCAATAGCAGACTTATTGCTAGTCGGAGGGATGGTAATGAATAGAAATTACGATAGTTTAGGCATGTTCCTTACTGCTGCAACAACGGCATCAATGTGTGTATTACTAATTCAGTACATGCGTTTGCGGCTATTTGCCAACCCGATTATTCATGAAGCCGAATAACTCACTTTCCTCAACCCAAAGGTCAGGAATTCTTATTGCACCCGTTAGACAATCATTTCAGAATGCGGTTTGCTATTGACTCGGTTTTGAACATATGAAAGAAAAATCAGCAACACCTTGCTGTAAGATTGAAGGGCTTGATGCTTGCCCAAGAAAACATGAGCCTACGCAAGGACCGAATGGTATGGATTGACCTCGAAATGACTGGGCTGGACATTGATGAATGTACAATCATTGAAATTGCGACTGTCGTTACCGATGGTGAATTGAATATTATTGCTCAAGGTCCAAATTTGGCAATACATACAACTGGCGAAAACTTAGCTGCAATGGATGAATGGAACACAACTCATCACGGAAGTAGCGGACTAACAGAGCGAGTTCTAAATACAGATGTAGATATGGCAGATGCTGAAAGACAAACTCTTGATTTTCTTGCCCAACATATTGATCCACAAACTTCACCCCTGTGCGGAAATTCAATATGGAACGACAGGAAGTTCATAGAAAAGTATATGCCTGAATTAGCAGACTTCCTCCACTACAGAATGATTGATGTTTCAACAATCAAAGAACTTGCAAAAAGGTGGTATCCAGAGATTAAGCCATACTACAAGAAAGGTGCGCACTTGGCCCTCGATGATATTTTGGAGTCGATTGAGGAGTTGAAGTATTTTAGAAGAAAGGTCTTCATTAACCAACCTTAGGAATGATGCTTATTGAAGGCGTTGTTGCTTGATGATTTCAGCAATAACTGCTATCGCAATCTCTTCAGGGGATTCGGCGCCTATAGGCAGGCCAATTGGACAATTTATTTTGTCAAGCACGGCCTGACTAGATCCGGCTTCTAATCCCAATTTAGTGAAATCTTGCCATTTGGCCTGACTGCCAATCACTCCTATTATTGGGCCCTCGCCAGCCAAGAGTTTTATTAAATTCGTGAAGCGGTCTTGGTCCTCTTTCCAATCGTGACCAAGAAGGTAAATATGGGTGAATCGTGAAAGGGTATCCTTATTTTCACCCTCGAAAAAGTCAGTAACTGAGCCAGCATGCAATTCCCTAGCATCAGGATAGGCTTCATTGTCTGCATAGTCATCACGGGTATCTTGTACACTGTAATCCCAACCCATTCCTCCGCAAAAGTCAGCAATAGAGGCAGCAACATGCCCTCCTCCCATCAATAGTAAATGTGGCACCGGAAAAATCACCTCAAGAGACAGGGTAACCCTGCCCCCACAAAGACTGTCCAGAGGAACTGCCTCATAGCCCTTGGCATCTTTGAATAATGCATAGGTAATCACATCTCCACCTGGGCCATCACCATTTTCCAACATTTCATCCAATACAGATATTACCTGATATTCAAGCCCAGCACCTCCTACTGTGCCAAATCGGTCATCACCACTAGTCATCGCTAGGCGCGCTCCTGCTTTACCGGGCACTGAGCCAGAAGATGAAATCACAGTTGCTACTGCAACAGGATGACCGAAAGTTAACCTTTGGTTAATCCACTGGATTACTCTTTGGGTCATGAATCACCCGAGGCGCCTTTGGGCAATAAATCGTCGCCATAGCCATTCCATGATTCAAGGACCACCAAATCATCAGGATTATCAATATTCAAGTGCAGAAAAGGGTCATCAACCTCAATTTGATTTGCCGAAATTATATCCCGCAGAGGTTCGTCACGTTTAGACGCCATAACGGCCTCTATAGAATCTCGAGAGAGGAGGAGTGGATGGCCGCCACGTCCATCTTTGGCTGGCTTTAAATCACCTTCACCAGACAAAAGTTTCTCCAATGTTGAAATGCTCCACCCCGGCCTATCAATGGGACAAATAATTACCCTTTTTGGCAGACGGCCTTGGGTTTCTCCGATTGCAATTAGCCCCACTTGTAGGCTACCTGTGCGTCCTGCTTCGGGATTTGAATTGACAACTACTGAAGCACTTGGACAAGATAGCATGATGTCAACGAGCAATTCCCTTCTAGTGACAATTACAATTGGAGAGCAACCTGTTGATTCCAACGCCGAAACCATATGAAAAATAAGTGGGTGCTGTCTGACTTCAACTAGGGCCTTGGGCTGGCCAAGACGGCTACTTGCTCCTGCAGCGAGAATGATTGCTGGTATTGCGCGCCCCATTTGTGCACCCACTCCTTCACTTTGTTTACAAATTTCGAGTTATTTCTCTACCAATAATCATTCGTTGAACTTGGCTACTTCCCTCGTAGATTTGGATGACCTTGGCGCCGCGCATTAGACGAGCCACAGGATATTCCTCTGAATATCCATAGCCGCCATAGATTTGCACCGCATCGGTAGTCACTTGCATTGCAGTATCTGCGGCGAATACCTTTGCATGCGCTGCGGCTTCGGTATTTTGCAAACCAGCATCGGCCATGCTGGCTGATTTCCAAGTAAGTAAGCGGGCTGCTTCAATCTTGGTCTTCATATCGGCTAACATGAATTGGATCGCTTGATGCTGGTGCAATTTCTTATTGAATGTCTCGCGCTCATCTGAATACTGTAGTGCATGCTCAAATGCAGATTGAGCGACACCAACTGCATGAGCGGCAATATTTGGCCGACTCATGTCGAAGGCAGCCATAGCATTGAACCAACCGCCACCTTCGCTCCCCCCTACTAAATTTGCAGCAGGAACACGGACATCAGTGAAATTGACGGAGCGCGTATCGGAACATCGCTGCCCCATATTGGCTTCCTTCTTTCCCAACTCAACGCCTTCCCAACCGGATTCAACAATAACTCCGGCCATACCTTTGTAGCCGGCTTCTGAGTCAGTATATCCTAACACAAAGAACCAGTCTGCATGACCGGCCCCCGTAATGAACATTTTTGATCCATTTAGGATGTAATCATCACCATCTTTTTCGAGGCGAGTTTTTATCGCTTGAACATCAGAACCTGCGCCTGGCTCGGTTATTGCATACGATGCTAAATCACCATTCTCGGCAACCCCGCGCAGATATTTGTCCTTTTGCTCATGAGTTGCACCAGTGATTAGTGGAGCGCAAGCCAAGGAAGTTGCATATGCTGCGGTGGCAAATCCGGGGTCTGCCCAGCCAAATACTTCGTTGACAATGACTTCATCCATACTACCCAACCCTGCTCCGCCATATTCCTCTGGGATGTGAAGATTGAGAAGACCTAAATTGTGAGCCGCCATAATTGCCTCTTTTGGATAGGTGGCTTCCTCATCCCATTGGGCGGCGTGGGGGCGTATTTCATCGCGAGCAAATTCCATTGCCAGTTCTTGAAACATCTCTTGCATTTCCGATAAAGCGAAGTCCACCATGTAACCCTCCAAGAGCCACGGTGTCATGAGGCTTGCCTTCAAGCGAAGCGGTAATATCCAATAATTCTAGAGAATGATAAGAGGATAAAGGGAAAGGCAGGCCTTACCACCAAGGCAAAATCCACCCGACTCGCAAAGCCTCCAGCAATAGGATGAATAAAGCATAGAATGCGCACATAGCAATTCCTTCCGGCCGATTAAACTTGAATTGGGTGAACATGAAGATTAGGGCTAGGCCAACTCCGATAATGGTTGCTGGCGCAATAACATTGAAAATCAAGCCACCGCCTCCGGTAATTGCAATTGGCCTCACCATGGCGGCAATTCCAATTGATAACAGTGGGTCGGTAATGTTTGAACCAATTAATGTCCCAATAGCAACTCCTTGTGACCTTCTTGCTGCAATCAATGCAACAACTAATTCAGGGATAGAAGTTCCAAATGCCGAGAGTGTAGTACCAACTACCTCATGCGGCACATCCATTGAAATAGCGATATCCACGGCGATTTCAACTAATTGGGTTGAGGCATATACTGCAAAAGATAGACCGGTTACTACCATCACAAGATATGCCCCCTGAGTCCAACCGCGGTCTTTTGCTTTGATTTCACCAATGATTTCCATCTCATCAATTCGTATCTGTTCCCGATATTTTAATAGCCAATAAATGTAAAAAACATATGAGCCTGCAAGGAGGGCTCCCTCCCAACGCTCAAGTGTGTTTCCGGTCCAAAGAAGGAAAGTCATTGCAACGACGCCTCCTAGCATCAACAGGCCATCACGACGAATCCATGCTGGACGTATTTCTAGAGGTTTAAAAAGCACAACTAATCCAAGAATAAGCGAGATTTGGACTAGGACAGACCCGTATATATTTCCTACCGCAAAGTTTGCCAATTGAGGGTCAACAGTTGCTGAACCCCATGATGCCGAAACCGAAACTAATATCTCAGGAAGGGATGTACCAATACTGACAATTGTAAGCCCAATTACTACCTCGGCAATTCCTGCTTTTCGAGCAATACCTTTTGCCCCTTCAACAAAGAAATCCGCAGCCGTAATAAGGCTAGCAAATGCGAGAAGAAGCAAAAAAATACTGATCCATGGATTTGACAATCCTTCGGCCTTAACGAAGGTTGTAATGGCTACCAGTGAGATAAATAACGCACCGGTAATCAGTAAAGCATTCCAATGTATAAGTTCCAAGGTCCCAAACTCGCGAGTGGTCGATTTCGCAGAATCAACCTTCGCCATGATTGAGGGCGTAACATTTTCACTCAATAGACTTCGCTATGAAATAATCTCTACAATACTATTAGCAAAGTTGAGAAATAACATTACAAACATGTTCAACATCTGGAATTGTGTGGTCTTCGAGCGGTGGTGAAAAGGGCACAGGAGTATCTAGTGCGCCGATCACAACTGGCATTGATTCAAGGGAAAAGAAACTCTCTTCCATAATTCTGCTTTGAATCGTATGGCCAAAGCCACCTGTCCATTGACCTTCTTGTAGAATCGCCAAGCGGCCAGTTTTATTCACACTTTCAATACAAGTTTTCGCATCAAAGGGAAGGAGGGTACGAAGGTCAATAATTTCCACTTCAATTCCCTTCTCCTCAGCCAATTTTTCAGCTGCATGAAGCGCAACATGAGTCATTGAACCCCAAGTGACTAAGGAAATATCGGCGCCTCCGCGAATCACTTTTGCCTTACCTATTGAATATGACTCCCCTTTATCTATAGATGCTGCAACTAAGTCAACATCAACTTTCTGTGAAATGTCATCACCCCAACCGGTCTTTCCACCTCTAAGTCCATAGAGGCCAATGTGTTCCAAGAAAATTACTGGGTCGTTTAGGGCTGCCGATTCGACCAACAGGTCATAGGCATCTTGCGGATTTGAGGGAGCGCAAATAATCAATCCAGGGTCATTAGTGAACCATGATTCAATCATATTTGCATGGAATGGGCCCGAACGGGTTTTGCCACCGAGCGGTATTCTAACAGTTAGCGGCACCTCAGCGCCCCAGCGCCAACGGAGCATCGCAGCATTGTTGATGAGGGCATTGAAGGCCAATGCAGCGAAACCGCCAAATTGAATCTCGGCCATTGGCCGCATTCCGGATAATGCGGCACCTGTTGCCGAGTGGATGATAATTGCCTCACTAAGCGGCATATCGAGAAGTAAATTTGAATGTCCGGCATTTTTGAGCGGTAAATTCATCCCAAAAGCACCAGCGATTTCCATGTCTTCACCCATAAAGACTGTTTTTTCACCATAACGATTTGCAATTGCCACCATCGCTTGCTGTATTGCCCGAGCATAGGTCCATGCGCCATTACCACTGCCAAAATTATGCAATAACTCACCAACTGCAAGGCTAGAGGGAGGTGAATGAGTGTCAGGAGGCAGAGATTCACCAGAAATTCGTTGCAAGTGATCTGCGTGCCTTTCAGCATCCCCAAGGCTGGTAATACCTAGAGTGACAGTTTCTGGGTCTGGCCACGGCATTTCAATAACTTCTTGCATCGCAGCATTGGAATCTTCTTGCTCAGTTCTTTCCATTTCTTCAATCACTGCGGTTTCCGCACCTAAGTTAATTAACAATTCCTTATGCATAGGGAGTGGGTCCTTTGCAGCCCAATATGCGAGTAAATCGTGGTCAACGTATCCCGGTGGATTTCCAGATTCAGTTCCGAGATACAAGTCGTCATGATGATGAGCGTGCCCACAACCGCGCATTGTTTCAACATGAAGTAAAGTGGGCCCTGCGCCCGACATTGAGTACTCACGGGCTGAAGCAGCACTAGCATACCAAGCGGCTGGATCTGAACCATCAATTGTCCAAGAAGGCATACCCATTGCAACTGCCTTGTCAGCCCATAATTCAACATTTGACTGATTATGATTTGGAGTGTCAAGAGCAATTTGATTATTCTCTAAAATATACATCAAGGGTAATGCACGAGTGCTTGCGAAGTTGAGAGCCTCCCAATATTCCCCACTACTGCTTGCCCCTTCACCGATACAAGCGACTTGAAAGCGATTGCTTCCACTCAGTTTGGCTCCGAGAGCAAGTCCGGTCATTGTGCAGGCTGATATGGGTAGAGGAGCGGTTGGAGGAAGGACGCCTTGCCCCCATGCACCTACATGGAGATCTCTGCCACCTGCCGATAATTCACTTTGCCCTCCGTCCTGGTTACTGTTGGCTTTTCCAGACTGTGCGGCAAGAACTCCGAGGACAGTATCACCCATGGCGAGGCAAAGCCCAACATCACGTATCATAGGACCAACAATGTCACCCGAATACACCCCTTTTGTGCTTTCACGTGAAAGTGCACTGGCTACTGCGACTACCGGTTCTTGCCAAGTTGAACGAAAACCCTTTCCACCAAATTTCCCACCATCGGGAGTATCCATTCCATTCATGAACATTTCTTTTAGGTGACCATCAAGATATCTGGTGCGCAACATCATTTTATGCCATTCAAGCCTCTGTTCTATAGTAATGGACATATAATGAGCCAAGCGGCGTAGGCACAATTTGAGGTCTATGAGAAAGCGCTTTGCCCGACGACCTAGATGGGTGTTAAAATCACGGCGAGGTACTACTTCGAGATCCTGTTTTCCCTCCAAACCAATTGTGTTTATTCGGGCAACTAAGCCAGTTTCAATTGCATCGCACAATTTTTGTGAGAAAGTGTGCCATATTTCGCCATCAAATGTTTCATTGTCAAAAGCAGAAATCACATGATCCCAAGCTGCAGCAATTAGTTGCAAATGCCCATCGTGGCGCTCAGCAATAAAGCGCAGCACTTCGGTTCTGGCAGCGTCAGTAGGTAAATTGGAAACAAAGGAAAGAGGATTTTCAGGCTTCCAATCGGCTCCTTGAATTGGGGGGAGGTTGCCTTGTGCCATATTACCCGCCAAAGGTAGCACACATACAAACGCAACGGAAGATTGACTTGAAAAAGAGGCTGAGATATGCAAAAAAGGCTTCATTCTTCTTCATCGACAAAACTACTTAGGGCTTTCATTACTGCTCTCGTAACGAATATCGTGGCAATGATTGTAGCAATGAGGCCAGCAAATAGCATCATTAACGCACCGTTTGTATGACTCACTTCAGACATACCTGATGAGCGGAGTACGAGGATTCCAAGTACGTGACCATAATAGGCATAGATTAGCGAGTAAATGAGATTAGACATATTTGAAATGAGGAATACACGAAGACTCACTGGGCCAGCGCCTAAAATGTAATTGAGCCATTCATCGGGAATAATCGGCGATAATCTAACTAGAATTGAAATACGCATGCTTTCTCGTCCGAGCGCTGAATCAAGATTGAAATATCTAGGGTCGGAGGCAACCATTTCGGAGATTAGGTCGCGGAATAACCAACGACCCAAACCAAATGCAATTACTCCCCCTACAATTGAACCGGTAAAGTTGATTAGCATTCCACCCCATACACCAAAAATGGCGCCAATCCCAACTTTGAGCAAGGGCGTTGGCATACATAATACTACTGAAACGGCGAGGAATATCGTGACATACAGGGGTCCTGCGTCACCAAACCCTCTAACCCAATCCAATACTACTTTCGTGTTACTGACTAAAAAAATACCTGCAATAATAAAAATTACAATAAACAATAATCCAATTAATGCCCGCACGCGAATAATGCGCGGGTGCATTTCTTTTATTCGTTCTAATTCATCATGCCGACTGAATATCTCTGACTCACCGTGAGTGAGATAAGGTAAGTCGCCAAGAGTTGGCATATCTTTCAAGGGAATCAACTATGACTACCCTCCCCGGCATCGGTTGAGTCGGCATGAACATCACCGCCCACGCCATTGTCAGTAAGTGCCGACTCTGCAATCTGTTCTGCATCTTCATCCACTCCACCAGTCGGATCTGAATTATCATCGTCTGCAATACTATCTTCCTCAACTGATTCATCATTCATGGTAAGTGGGGGGACTTCTGGCAAACTCTTCTGAATATCTGCCATCATTTCAGCCGCATTTTCAATTTGAGTAAGTAGCGTAATGTCATTGAGTGCAGCAGGGCGACCAAGACTCCAAAGAAGTTCATTTGTATATTCGATTGCCAACAAAGTCATTCGTAGAACTTCAGGATCAACTGAAATGAGGTCATCATCTTTGGCAAAGGTGACTATCTCGGGCATTTCGTCAAGAATATTCATCTTACGTTCAACATCCCTTGCAATTTTATCTGCTTGACTCTGCAGGATTCGTTCCATACTACTACCACGAGAAAGTCCGATTCCTTGTTTTGAAAGAGTTGGTTTTGAACTTGTATCGTCGCCTCCTAATTTCTTTGATGATGAAAGTGATTTGTAAGTAACTTCTTCTTTTTCATCTAAAACAACTTTTTCCAGGCTCTCTTCTTCGCTATCCCCTTCTTGGCTATCCCCTTCTTGGCCATCCTCTTCTTGGCTTTCCTCTTCTTGGCTTTCCTCTTCTTCGCTATCCTCTTCTCCGGAAAATTCACCATCAACTAATAATTTTTCGAGGGCTAACTTAAGCAATTCAGCCATATCTGCTTGATCTAAACCCTCTGAAACATCAATACTTTTTTCTTCCAAACTTCCGAACAAGGAATTAACAAACTCTGCAGTTATTGTTTCGGGGCCGAGTAAATTTTGTAACATTGGTAAGGCAAAACCTGTTTCACCAGCACCTATTGATAATGAAAAAGTGCCATCGGTATTTCCCGCATCAGCAATTTCTGCCGGCGGTGGGACGAATTGTTTCTTGCCATGCTTCCACAATTGTTCTATCAATACTTTCATGTCAAGGGGCTTTTTGAGAACCTCACTAACGCCTGCCTTAGCAGCGGAAATTAGGAATTCCTTGCTATTATCTCTAGAAAGTATTACTATCCTACATTTAAATGCAAATTCAGGGTCAGAAACTAACCTTTGTGCACAATCCAAAGCGCTACCTGTGGACCATTCGGCATCAATGATTACTATTTCGGGCATTGTCGCTAATGCGGTTGCTTCGGTTTGCCTTAAGGTTGAGCCGCGGGTAACGTTGAAACCCTCTCGCTCCAAGGTATTGGCAAGTAAACTACGCCGGCCTTCATTTTCATCAGCAATAATTAACTTGGCCATATTCTTGCCTCCGACAAACCTGTCTCACATGACCACATCATCAATGTTGAGGGTGTTTTTGCGTCTCCGAGTGTTTTCTGTGCATCAATTTTGAACGCCGTTAATAACGAGGGAGAGTAGGGTCTACTTTCAAAGACCATTCATTTATTCCACCACTGAGACTGTAAATATTATCTACATCAAAGCCCATTTTTTGCAACAATATCCCTGCAGTTCGCGACCTAGTACCATGATGGCAATAGATTAGCACATCCTTTCCCTTTGGGATTGATTGAATATTATTTGGAACTTGGGCAACTGGTATTAAGAGGTCTGTAAAGGAAAGAGAAACTATTTCAGATTCTTGCTCAGTTCTAACATCTAACACAAAAGGTTCCCAACCACCGGCTTTTTTTTCATTTGCCATTATTGCAGAAATTTCGTGAATATTCTGCCCTTTACTGATTGGTGTATCTGCTGGCAACTTTTCGCTGGAATTATCTTGGTGCGTGAGTGATTCGCTTTGACAAAGCATTGATTCATCATAAGTTCCCAGTTCACTTACCTTGCCTCGGCTTGGATCTTTTCCGTATTTGAGCCCCCGGAATCTTGTTTCCAAGGCATCATAGACCAGTAGTATCCCACTTATGGGATTTCCTTTGCCGATAATTATTTTTATTGCCTCGTTGGCTTGAATAGTGCCCATTACTCCAGGTAATACTCCGATTACACCGCCTTCAGCACAGGAAGGGATTTTGTCAGCAGGAGGTGGGGTTGGAAATAAGTCACGATAGTTTGGTCCATTGTTGAAATTGAATACAGTGCACTGTCCTTCAAATCTATAGATGGATGCATAAACCCATGGAACTCCAACAATTTCACAAGCATCATTTATCAAATATCGAGTAGGAATGTTATCGGTTCCATCAACAACTAAATCGTATCCGGTGATAATATCAAGGGCATTTTCAGCGGTAAGGCGAGCATGATATGCTTCAACCTTGATGAGAGGATTCATTGATTCAATACGGGCTTGGGCACTTGCCACTTTTGGCAAACCCACTTGGGGTGTACCGTGGATGACCTGTCTTTGTAGGTTTGACAATTCGACGAGGTCATCATCAATAATTCCAATTCTTCCGACACCCGCCGCAGCCAAATATAGGAGGACAGGGCTACCGAGGCCACCTGCTCCAATCACTAAAACAGAAGCCTTTGATATTTCTATTTGACCTTTTACTCCTACTTGGGGTAAAATAAGGTGCCGAGAATAACGAGCAATCTCGTCAGCCGACAAGTCATGCGCCATGCTATTGCGTGCGGCTTCTCTTTCATCAATCTGCGGGCGAAACAGAGATATTTCATTTGACTGAAAATATTTGTTTGGGGAGATATTATTTTCTAAAAATAATGCATGTAGAGACGGACTACAGAAATAATAAATGCCAGCCTTCCCCAACCTTTTGTAATACCTGGGCCCCATGCTGGATTGAAATTAATACCAAACCAGCCAACCAATATTCGTGTGATGAATGACTGTTGCCCTAGCATTTCAGGCCGCGGGTGCTTTCGTAAGTAACGCTCAAGGTCTCTAAGAATGCACCATGAATCTTGGATTTTCCAGTGGATTTCAATACCGAGGTATAGCGCAACCATGACCCATAAAGCCCAAACTGGGCCGAGCCAGCCAAAGGCAATCCATAGCACGATGAGAAGATGAATGAGGTAAACCAAATCGGCAATGCGGTTCCTCAAGAAACCCGTTTCCTCAATAGAATTTTCTGCACTCACTCCAATCACCATTTTCAGCACAGAGATTTTTGCGTATAGATAGAAGATTTCCTCGTCTTAATCAATTATGGATATTATTCTCTAGCCAGTGTTCAACATCAATTGCTGCTTGGCATCCCATGCCAGCGGCGGTGATGGCTTGACGATATCTCGTATCAACTACATCACCGGCAGCAAACACGCCGGGCACAGAGGTCATGGTATGTTCCTTGGCAACAATGTAGCCGCTTTCATCGGTTTCAACTTGCCCATCAAGGAATTTAGTAATCGGCTTATGACCAATTGCAATAAAGGCACCAGTAACGCCTATTTCTTCAGTTGACCCATCTCTTGGATCTTCAAGTATTGCACCAGTCAAGCCATTGTCATCAGAAAGCCAAGTCTTTACTTGACGATGCATTTTCATCTCAATCTTTGGGTGCGTCTTTGCTCGGTCAAGCATTACTTTGCTGGCACGGAATACTTCACGCCGATGAATGATTGTCACTTTGCTAGCAAAGCGTGTAAGGAAGGTCGCTTCCTCCATTGCAGAATCGCCGCCACCGATAACTAATACTTCTTGATCACGGAAAAAGGCACCATCGCAAGTTGCACATACAGAAATTCCTCTGCCCTTTTGAGCATCCTCATTTTCGGCTCCGAGCCAAATCGCTTCGGCACCAGTACTGATAATTACTGCATGAGATTTGTATTCCTCTCCTTCAACAGTAACGGTGAATGGCGAGGATGAGAAATCAACTTTTGAAACATCTTTGTCGTGAACTTCAAGGCCGAACTTTTCAGCCTGCTGTCGCAATTGCATCATCATTTCTGCACCAGAAATTCCTTCGGGATAGCCGGGGAAATTCTCAATATCCGTAGTAAGCATTAGTTGGCCACCCGACATGTAGCCTCCAAACATCAGGGGATTCAACATTGCTCTTGCATTATACAGTCCAGCAGTATATCCAGCAGGCCCGCTACCAATAATAATCACATTTCTAACTTCACTCATATTTATTCCTCTTCAGAGTTCGTCAATCAGCCGATTTTACGCCGACTTGTTGCCAACTCAAGCAATACCTCCTTGCATCGGCATTACTTATTGTTTTGTTATTTCCAGCCAAGTGAGTGTGTTTCACTGAGTCTATAGAATGATTGTTAGCGCGCAGCCCCGCACAAGGCACTCACTATTCGGCATTGGAAAGCAAACGATGATTGATGAATAATGGTTAGTCAGCATTATGCACTGTAAGCGCACACGTATGTGCATGGGTACTGATTCACAGTTGTTGTGGTTTATCGGACTTGGTGTTTTTTCGTTTGTCACTGTAATGGCTATCAAACCATTTCATGCCTATCTTATGTCGAAAGGTTGCGAGAACATGGTTGCGGTCTATTACAACCGCAAAATCGCCCATATGGTTGCGGGAGGAGTTCCACTAATTCTTTGCCCAATAGTTTTCACAGACCCAATCTATCCACTCTTGGCCGGACTATTAGGGGCTGCGGGCTTAGCTGCTGCTCACATGACAGACAAGCGACTGTGGTGGATGCAAACCGAGCAGAACATGAATGATGCAACGTTTGCATTTATGCTTGGAATCTCAGTATTTGCTTTGTGGCATTACTTGGATGATGCTTGGCTTGCTATTCTGCCAGCCTTGTTCATGGCATATGGCGACGGAGTCACTGGAATTATTCGTAATAAGATGTTTGCAAAGCGAACTAAGAGTGCTTGGGGTAACTTGGGCATGGCTATTCTTTGCATTCCCTTAGGCTACATCTTAGGAGAGAATGCAGACCCTTCAATTCCACTATGGGGTGCACTATCAGGTGCAGTCGCTTCATTTATTGAACGCTATGAGTTTGGACCGATTGATGACAATGTGTTAATTGTAATCGCATCTAGCATCGTGATCGCTGCAGGCGTTCACTTTGGCCCGCTTTTGTGAGGTATCACCAATTCTCAAGACATTATTGCGTCTTGCTCAAACTGCCTTTGACGGAGCCATTACTGAGATTAGCAAGGGGCAACAGTTGTAAACACTAACCAATCAATCTTTATCTGTGATCTCTGGAGGAATCATTTGCACACGATTCTGCTTATTAGGGAGTGAATTTGAGGCCATCCAGTCGAGTAGCAAGGCAATAGAGAATAGCGCACACGATGCAACCAAACCTATCCCACCAATACAACACCCATCTGTAACCGCCATTGGACCTGCCGATGTTTGTCCATCATATCCAAAAATTAATACGATTGAAATGATGAATACCAAAATAGAACCTATTCCAATAATTTTTGTAATATTGGCGGCTTCCTCATGCGGCTGATCTTCGGTCACAATTCTTCCCATAGCATACAGGTTATATCTTAATGGGTTCTAAATTAGGAGGGCCCTTACGAAACCCATGCGAATACCCCCGTTTGAATGAGTATCCTTTGCTTACCCTATGCGTCGGAGTAATCATTTTGTGAGGTGAAATCCGACTTGATATACTCAACAAATTCGTACTCATTTTCATCAGCATCGTAGAAGTAGATACGCTTACGGTTGGGATTATCCAGAGAACTCATCCCCTCTGTAAACCCAGCTTCGATTAATCTCTTTGATACTGCAGCAACATCTGGGACTACGAACCCTAGATGATTCAATCCGGGGTCAACATAAGGCTCATGTAGACCTTTTCCCTTTGCACCCCTGTCTTCTATGGCAATATAGTTGGTATCTGTTCCGAGATGCACCCATCTGCGACAATTACTTTCCTCGTCACTTACATCTGCACGAACCTTCCAATCCGGCATTGCAGTTTGGAGGAAACGAATCGCTTCATCGACATCGATTACAGTGATGTTTGCGTGCTCAAGATATGAGTCCATGGCTGGGCTAATCTATCAACAACCAATAACATTGCCCAAGAAAAACTTATTCAGTTAAACGGCTCTGATTCTTCTGCTGGAGAATGAGCATCTGTATCTCGCTTGTACAGGATACCCATGATAGAGAGGTAACCCATCCAGGTGAAAAATTCAAGCATTGTAGGGTCACCATTCCACCCCACCATTGCTCGCATCATTCCGCCTATCGCTCCTTTGTCATGCATTACTGGAGCATTTCCTGTACCATCCCATTCGGGATTTACATCCCATATTTCCTCATTGTACACTGGGATAATCCCCGCATCTTCCTCTTGTAATTCATGAACACCGTGACCTGCTAGGCCAGCACCGACAAAAATCAGCAAGATTGTCGTAGCGGTGAAAAATTTCTTGACATTGACTCTGGCGCCTCGGGATTGAATTAACCATCCAAGGAAAACTGCAGCACAGATACCTATTAGCAATCCAAGGATTGCCCAGTTGGTCTCGGTTCCAGCAGACATGAAAATCACTGTTTCCGCACCTTCCCTCCATACAGATAAGAAAGCAATTATCGAGAGTGCTTTGGCCCCACCATCGAGATCAGTTACCGCATCTTCTGCTAATTTTTCGAGTTCTGATTTGGAGTGATGCTTGATCAAATGAAATACTACAATCGCTATTAGTCCTGCAGAAACTAGCATTAGTACACCTTCAAACCAAGCTTCATTTTCGGCAAATCCTCCTATAATTAATTCAAATGCTATTGCAGTGAAAATACTTGCCACGATACCTAATCCAACGCCTTTCCAGATGCTATTCATCAATTCGGGGCGTTCGGATTTCTTCAGGATTAACATGAAGATTACCACAATCAGTGTTGCCTCTAATGCTTCTCTAAATCCAATCAGACCCCCGGTCCAAATATCTGCCATCATAGACCGAGGGGGGAGGGGTTACCCCTATAAGATTTAGGGTGCCCTAAATCTCTTATTCGTTGCTAACTAATGGGCATTCTTGCCAAGAGAGGTTGGCAGTAGTTACACCTCGTTTCAGAGGGGAACTCATTCGAAAGTCACTCTTTCTTCAGATCATAACGAAACCGTATCGCCACAATTAGAATTGCACAAAGAGTATCAACATAAATCTCTCTTGGTACTAATGGTCTATTATGCTTGTAAGAGTGTTTTACATGACTTGGTTTTAGAATAGCCTATTATAATAATTAATCTTCCTTAGGAGGGACCCATTATTAGAAAAAAAATCAAAATATTACATTAGCGTGGGAGGAATATCAAGTGGCATCAATACAAAAAATAATAAAATACAACCCGTAGGGCAAAGTATGGACTCAAAAAACTCTTCGCTCGGAGAAAAACAGTTTAAAGATATCGAAAAGGTATCACTTAATGGATGGCTTGGCCTTTTCATTCACATCATTGTGGTTCCAATTATTTTCCTTGCAACGTTTATTCTCTACGCTTTGGGTGGGCTGGTATTGCTTTGGGAATCTTAGTTCAGAGCATCATAGGTATATTATGGTGTCTAATGTGGAATTCATATGTGATTATTAATCCAAATGAGGCCGCAGTACTCCAATTTTTCGGCAAATATTCTGGTTCGGTTAAGACAGAAGGTTTCCGATGGTTCGTGAATCCTCTCTACGAGAAAACTAAAGTGATCTTTAGGATTAGAAATTTTGAATCTGCTAAATTAAAAGTAAACGATGTCAATGCCAATCCAATCGATATTGCAGCCGTCGTTGTATGGCGTGTTTACGATGCAGCCGAAGCCCTCTTCGAAGTTGATGACTACATTAATTACGTCCAGATTCAAAGTGAGGCTGCTCTTAGGGCAATGGCAACAAAATATCCATACGATATCATTGAGGAGAAAGATCAAGGCGGCGTTGCTCTTTCAAGCCATCAAGAAGTTATTGCACAGGAACTCAGAGAATCTGTTCAGGCTAGACTTAGTCGGGCAGGTATTGAAGTATTAGAAGCAAGGATCAGCCATCTTGCCTACGCATCAGAGGTTGCTCAAGCAATGCTACGTCGACAGCAAGCAAGTGCAGTAGTCGCCGCCCGACGTGAAATCGTCGATGGTGCGGTTGGAATGGTTGAATTGGCCTTGGAACAATTAAGCGCAAAGGACATCATCGTTCTTGACGAAGAAAAGAAAGCGACAATGGTCAGTAATTTGCTTGTAGTCTTGTGTTCAGAAACAGATACGACACCTGTCATTAACACGGGCTCATTACACCATTGAGGCAGTATCGTTGAATTTCCGACGCTCAACCTTCTTCAGGAAACAAATCCCACGGTTTTGCTCCACGCTTGCGAAATATCGATTTCATTATTGACTTGAGTGTGACCCAATAGAAGATAAAAAATAGTTTCAAACTCTTGAACGGATGAAACAGGTACCACGCCGGATTATTCCAACCTCGGAATGGATAACACAATTGTCGAAGTATACCTTTTGGGATTTCTTCGTCCACTCCGTACCTCATCGGCCTCCGATTTTTTGGCATGAAATAAGTTCCAAACAATTGATCCCATATTGGAAGAAATGTGGAATAATTAGTCCATATTGCATCGCGTTCGTTGGTGTGGTGCCAGTGATGAAACTCAGGCGTGATAATGATGCGGTGCAGCCATCGCAATTTCCAGTTCACATTGGCATGAAGAAACAACCCAAGGATAATCTGAGCCACAGCCAACGTTCCCGTGATTTCAAGACTAAAACCGGCAGCAATTAGAAAGAAAAATGCAGGGGCAAGAATTGTTCCATCTAGGGGGTGAGTTCGAAAACCACTTGCCCAATCAAGATGTTCGGTTGAATGGTGAATGGCGTGAAATTTCCACAATACGGGAATTTCATGATAGAAACGATGTGTCCAATAGATCAGTGAGTCAAATAACAACAACCCAATGACAGGCATGTATTGTTCCGGTATCATTGCCACATAGGGTTTGATGAGTAATCCTGGAATCCATGCTAGGCTTAATACTCCAATGAATATGGTTACTGCACCGGTTAGGAGGCCAAGCAATGGGGATGCGAGAGCATATCCTACATCGGTGTCAAGGGCAGGTCGGCGAATCTTCTGTCCTTTATGGCGCGGGAACAATTTTTCAAATGGAGCCACGATAATGAATAACAATAGTATTACGAAAATCCCCTCTGTTGAGATATACAATGCTCCAACAATCAAGAAAAGCGTGAGCAAGCGAACCAGCATTGAAAAAAAGCGAGTTTTGAAGCCGACTGATTCCTCATCCATACCATTTGTTTAGAGTTTACTCGTTTAATGTTTTACAATCTGCGCATCAGATTATTCACTAAGGTGGCCAAATAAGTTGTTCACTGAGTCTTTTGTTTTTATTTGGGTCCAATGCAAGAAAATATTAATGCACACTGCGAGTTGACTGATTCGGTAATTCTGAGCATGAGGGTAAGTGGTTCAAGTAAATACTTCACACAAGGTCGTGGAAT
>JABIHC010000034.1 GCA_018649825.1 Methanobacteriota archaeon | reverse complement strand
GTTTCATTGATACTCGATGGGATTACCAGCGTAGGTGGATTACCTGTTCACCCAAAGAAATGGAAGGCTGAAGCAGTGGTTGTCGGCGCTCAAAAGTGTACGGCTGGTCCAAGCGGAATTGCCGCCATAGCAGTTTCAGAGGATTTCATTGAGAGAGTTAAGGCGCGCAGAAGCAAACCAACTGCAAATCCAGTTTACTATCTTGACATTTTACCGGCACTAAAGAAAGGAGGAGATGATCAAACCCCTTGGACACCGGCCATTAATTTAGCCATTGGGTGGGTTGCTGCTTTGCGTATTTTAGCAGAGGAAAGTCTTGATGGTCGTTGGCAGAGATGCGAAAAAATGGCTGCTGGCGTGCGTTCTTTATTTTCTAGCATTGGACTTGAATTATTTGCTGATAAAGAACAATTATCCTCTACTGTCACGGCTATTCTATACCCTGAAGGAATTAACGACCAATGGAGGGCCGCGTTGATGGAGAAATATTCAACCCAAGTAATCGGTGCACAAGATCACATGAAGGGTAAGATGTTTAGAGTTGGCTCTATGGGTGAAACACCAATTCCCGAAATGATTGAAGGGTGTAAACGCATGATTGAATGTTTTATTGACTTTGGAATGGAAATTGAAAACATCGACGTCGAAGCGCATTTTGAGTGAGGCATATGGAAAAAATAGTGGTTCTTGGCCGATTTCAGCCCTTTCACAAAGGGCATGAGCATCTAGTCAAAAGCGCCGCAAGCCTCGGAAAAGTTACAATCGCAATCGGCTCTTCCGAAGCAGAACAGGACCCAGATAACCCGTGGTCAAAGGAAGAAAGAACTGCAATGGTGAAGACATGGGCAAATAGTGTGGGCATTGAGATAGAGGTTGTTTGTATCCCAGATCTCAACGACCCCCCTAATTGGGTAAAGCACGCCACAAATTACCATGGAGATGGAGCCTTGGCAACAAGTGATGAAATAACTGCTCAACTCTATCGCCAAGCAGGATGGAAAGTGCATGAAATTTCAATGTCCTTGCGGGAAAACTTGCAGGGATGGCGGGTACGACAAACGATGAAAATGCTTTCAATGTTACAGGAGGAAGATGTTCTGCGGAATGTCTTGCAGGAGTCTTTGCCGGATGAAATAATAAATTGGTTTATTGCCGATAATGAGAGAATAAGACGGCTTGCCTTTTTAGGCCCAAATGTTGAAACGCCGGGATAATTAGGATTCCGTAGAAAATTATTCGGCCGCTACAACTACTCTTGCTGCTCTTATTAAACGCCCATTATACATGTATCCTTCTTCAATAACTTCTGTGATTGCCCCTGCAGCAAAATTATCATTGGCAGGAATTGTATAAAGGGCTTCATGTTCATTAGGATTGAATTCTTTGCCAATTGATTCAATTTTCTTTACTCCACTTGATTGCAATTCCTGCCACAATTTATTTCTCAAGAGCCTAAGCCCATCCACAACAGGCCCCTTTTCATCATCAGGAACTGTGGTTAATGCGCGGTCAACATCACCAAGGACACCGAGCATTCTTCTTGCAAAACCCATATTTGCATATTTGACCGCATCAGTTTTTTCTCCTAACATTCTCTTGCGCACGTTTTGAATTTCAGCATCTCGGTAACCAATTTCTTTTTCTGCCTTATCGGCACGTACAATTGCCATTTGGAGTAATTCCTCAATTGTCGGCTCCACTTCTATTTCAGCTTCCTCAGTGACATCAGTTGAATCATCAACCGCTATGTTTCCACCCTCAACAACATTATTATTTGCATTCAAGTCAGTTGCAGCAGCATCACTAATACTAGGACTTCCTTGCGCATTTTCAGTAACATCATTTGAATTAGACACAGAAATAATCTCGTCCTCATCGGGGGTTGAATCAACTGCCATTGAAGCGCCGAACGATAGCCCCATTTTGAACCTGTCTTATGGCAAACCATGGGTAATTATTTGATGGAAAGGTACATTCTCAAAAGTCCAGTTCTCAAAACTAATGTGCTCACCGCCGATTATTAGCCTAAGATCATCATCTTCCAGCCATCTTGAAACTATATGATGCAACTGACCTGAAAGTCGCATATGAGATTGCATGGTTGAAAGGATTCTTGGGTCTGATTTTTCATCTAAAGTTTCATTCATCTCTTTGCGCATTTCCATCCAAGCCATTACGACTTTTTCGCAATATTCCTTTTCAACAATGAAGGGCAACTTTTTTTGTACCTGCTGCCAAATTTCATTCTCATACAAATCCTGAATTGAAAGTGAATCTACATTCATCAACGGCTTAAGATATAGATAAGCCCGACCCTCTAATGCCGTCCAATATCCGATGCTTACCCATTTTACAAAATGCAGTAAGCCCTCGCAAGCCTCTTTGAGTGTCATAATACCATTCTCCAATGAATTATGAATAGTTTGCAAAACCGTAGCGGAGTCCGATGTTTTATGTTTATCAGACCAATCAAGAATTTCGGCTTCATTATCAATATCAAAAACTCTCAAGAGTTCACTATCTTTTGCCGGCCGCATATTACGGAGTTGGGTTTTCTCCATTGACAAAAGTACTTCCTCCCATGGCATCGCCATTAATTCCTCTACGCGAGAAATTGATACGAGGTGTAGTTGCATCTCAATTGCCATTACTCATCACCAACTCTGCGAGAAGGGCGTTGGTTTTATGTTTCATGGAGAGGGAGTTGAAAGAATACCCCGTCGCCTACATGATTCAATAGCTGCTTCGAAAAGTAATTGTACATACTCAAGAGCTGGGTCGTCCTCATCAGTAAACTTTAAACTCGCTTTCCCCTTCCATCTTTCATGAAGAATTTGTGGCATATTATTCATTATGCTTGGGTCCTCATATAATGCCATCATGTACAAGCCAACATGCTTCTTTTGTACAACAGTTGCTGCAAATGGTCTTTGTGGTAAAGTCCGCAAACCATTAATTCCGCTTCTGCGAGGTGTTTCATAGCGATGATAACCTGGCTCGTCCTTGACCATAATAAGCAAAGGGGCTAACTTGGTCAAAGGTTCCGTGAGACGAAACCACAATACTGCCAACTCTGGGTTCTTCACAAAAATGCCGAGAAAGAGAGATGGTTTGAACATCACCCAATATTGTCTCGATGTTGCGCCGGTTTGAAGAACCCTTGACTAACCGCCCAACACGAGGAACAAGTCGCCAGCAGTAAAAGACGCAGGCGCAAAAGGGTGTGAACGGATGGCTACAATCAAGGAACAGATTGCTGCCATCCAAGCAGAAATTGATAAAACTCAGAAAAATAAGGCGACTGAACATCACGTCGGGCGCCTAAAGGCTAAGATTGCCAAACTTAAATTGCAGGAAGAAAAAGTTCTAGCACATTCAAAGGCTGGCGGACCAGCGAAGGGTTTTGAAGTACGGAAATCAGGTGATGCTTCAATTGCATTAGTTGGATTCCCAAGCGTGGGTAAATCTACTTTGATTTCAAAATTAACTGGAGCAGAATCTGAAATTGGAGCATATGAATTTACTACCCTAACTTGTATTCCCGGACTAATGCGTCATCGCGGCGCCAAAATACAAATTCTTGATTTGCCGGGTTTGATAAAAGGTGCATCTGAGGGAAAGGGTAGAGGAAAGGAGATTCTCAATGTCATTCGAAATTCAGACATGGTATTGTATATTGTTGACCCTTTTCAAGGTGCTCACTTTAGGATATTACACCGTGAATTGGAATTAGCTGGAATGCGCTTAAACCAAAGAAAACCGCCAGTCTTTGTTCATCGAACTAACAAAGGAGGAGTTGATGTTCGCTCAACTGTTGAACAGACACTTCTTACTGATCCCGAAATTGCAGATATCATACGTGATTTTGGATATACTTCGGCAGTCGTTACCTTGAGGGTTGATGTAACCGCCGATATGTTAGTAGATACTTTGGCAGGAAGTAGAGTTTATTCAAAAGCAGTAGTAGCAATAAATAAAATTGATTTAGCAAAACCCGGTGACATTGAGAATACAAGGAGACATCTGCCTCAAGATTGGCCGGTAATGGAAATATCTGCTTTTCACGGCACAGGCCTTGAAGATATGAAGGATTTTATTTATGACAATCTTGGATTTATGTCAATATATCTCAAACCACAGGGACAGGAAGCAGACATGGAGGAACCTCTTGTGGTAAAAGATACTTCAACTGTAGAGGAGATTTGTAGGAATTTACACCGAGACTTTGTACGCAAATTCCGTTACGCCAAGGTCAAAGGCCCTTCGGCAAAATTTGACTGGCAGACAGTTGGTCTTGACCATCTATTACGGGATGGGGATGTGCTTACTATTATCATACGACGCTAATCTCAAATAATTACCACAATACCCATGAAGCCCAACCTCCACTGAGAGGTTAGGGGAGGTGAGATGATGAGACTGAGAACTTGGGCGATTGCTTTTTCAATTGTAGCCTTAATACTTGCCTCCATTGTTCTAGTATTCCAACAACCACCACCAGAAGTAGTGAATAGCGGAGAGGGGGGGGATGATTGGCTCAATGGAGAGGCTGCGGATCTATCAGATTATATTGTTCCGCGCCAGCAGAATGATTTTGATTGGGCGAATATGACTGATGCACCAACTTGGAGAATCGGCGACAAATGGACATATGATGGCAGATTAGATGCCACCTCAGTTATTGATGATGCAGGAGTAGAAGGGGCAGCAATAAATGACCTGCTCACAGGAGACAGTTATTTGCAGGTAGATGATCTTTCAATTATGCAATTTTCAGGAGAAGATACACTCACATACTCTCTTCATTTATGGGGCACTTTTTCGGGGATAGCAACCTTTCCAGTCCCACTATTGCAAACTTATTCCGACACACTTGTTGTTCGTTATGACGCCTATGAATACATACGAATGTCTGACTTAGCAATCATGAATAAATCGGAGAATTTGCAAATCGAATTTGAGCATCCCTTTGGCGTTGAACCTATTGCAGATATTAGTATTGAATCAACTTATAATCCACCTCTTGAATGGTGGGATTTTCCACTCGGACTAAATGAAACTTGGTTGGCAAATCATGAAATTACCGAGAGTTATTCTGGTTCATCCAATTATGTAGATTTACCGACTGAAGACGAAAAGGAACAAAATAATTGGCGTTTCATAAATATCGAAGAAGGAATTGGGAAGGACCAAAATAGCGATTGTAATAATTCACGCAATGTTACTGCATTTAATGAGGAAAACAAGGCAAAGGCTTGGCGCTGGTATTGCCCATCCGTCGGGCAATGGTCATGGAGAGTTGGAGAAGTACCTTTGGGAGTGACTGGCGATTTTAGGCTAATCTCATACCAGCCATCTTCCACTCGTGAGAGCACTCCGGAAATCTCTGTAGAAATGATGCAGAGAGGTGTAAATAAATCAGTAACGGTTGGTTTGTGGGTAAATTCAACATACCAAAATATGTCCTTTGCCGGAGTTCAAGGTGAACTATTTTATGGCTGTTGTGAAATTATTTCATTCACTACCGACGAAAATGGAAGTGCATGGATTACGCTAAATAGCGGAAATAATTTTGATACCACTCCTACCTTTGATGACCTAGCAAGCCATGGACTAATTGCGAAAATCAATGGCACAGACCAAGCCGGTATTGCTAGCTTAACCATTTATGGAAGTGCATTAGGCGAGGAACTTAGAGCAAATGGAGCAACACAACAATGGCAACCCCATTCTTTAGGAATTCACCACCTTAGTATTGCCTCATCGGTGTTGTAAGCAAGTTGATTTTCTCTTAACTGAGACGCTTTTTGGGGATAATTACTGCCACCATATACAAAGTTGCGACTACTCCGATAATTCCAAGTGATGGAGTTTCCACAGAGGTTTCCTTGACACCTGATATTGTAGCGGAATGGAAATCTGAAAGAGTCATTGACATTGTCAGGGTACCATTCTCATATTCTTCTGTCCTTATCGGCCAGCCAAATTCAGATAAGTAGGAAATAGAATAATTATCTTCACCCAATCCTTGTTGACGTAAACGCAATGTTTGCCAATTTTCCTTAGCAGTATTTACACTTGCCTCATCCTCAACAGTATATACAATAGTTTGGGTTTCTTCTCGTTCAGATAGTGATTCATTCCACATACCTAAATTGATTCGCTGCCGCATTTCATCACGTTTTTGAATTGTAACTGAACTTTGCCATGTATCGCCCTTCTCAATGATTTTCGGTTTGGGATTTGATTCTTCGGTGGTAATCTTGGTAGTTGTTTCGGTCTCAACCATATTCATTTCGTCATCGCCACTAAACCATGAGCGGAGAGATATTCTTCGTTGCTCAAAATGCCACGTAGAAGTCGAAAAAGGACTCTCACTGTGTATTTCAGAGGTGACATTTAGAAGTAATTTATCATCATCATATTGAGTTGTATTTTCTGCCCATTGTAGCGTAATGTTGAGGTGATGTACGCCAACAGTTCGTAGACATGTACCAGACCATTCACCAATATCGCAGGTTGCCTTTTCGGTCACCTCAACCCTCAATAATTCATCCCAAACAAGTGTCCAACCGACAAAATCGGCTCCGTCAATTTGTGCATATTGATTTGCCATGGCGATTGCGAGAGAATTACCATAACCATCATATTCAAACCAATCACCAACATGATTGCTCCTTTCTTCAATAACAACTTCAGCATTTACAATTGGAGCAAGACTCGGAATTAGGAGGAAAACAGAAGCCACAAGGCAAACTCGCTTGACTAACGAGATAGATGCAAACGACTCCGCCATGATTGTGGAGTATGGGGATTACTCATGAAGTTTCCACAACAATATGGTAGTAATGAAACAATGAAGGTGCTGAAGGATTAAGAGGTGGTAAATAACATGAGAAGGGCTTGAATGAATCACCAAATTCCCATTTCCATTTTCGCATCCTCACCAGCATGGATTTTTGGGTCCCATCGAGGAGTCCAAACTAGATTTACATGAACACTTTCAATATCTTCCACTGAAAGTGCAGCCCGGTGAGTTGCAGCCATTATTTCAGGTGCAACAGGACATCCAGGCGAAGTTAAGGTCATATCAATTTCAACATGACGGCCCTCTGGCTTATCTTCAAAACGTAGGCCATAAACAAGTCCTAATTCAATGATTGAAAGGTCCAATTCGGGATCAATAACTTCATTCAAAGCAACCATTACTTTTTCCTCCTCACTCACAATAATCACTCCTTCAATCCTTTAGTGTCCTCTTTAATTTTTCGCAGCATATTTCTAAAACCATTAGCTCGGCTTGGTGTAAGAATGTTCATCAAGCCCATTTCGGAAGTGAAATCAGGTGAAAAGTTCACCACTTCTTCAAGACTTAATCCTTCAAGTCCGATAGAGGTTACTGCAATTAAACCTTGAACTAATTTCGCATCAGCAGCACCGACTAAATGAAACCCATTTTCCGGTGAAAAAGTAACCTTGACATGCGCTTCGGATTGACAACCGTGAACTATTGTTGATTCAGACCATTCAGCGGGTGGCAATTCGTCGATTTCTTCGGAATAATCAAACAATATTTCCAACCTTTCCATTTGGTCTTCAATTTCAGAAAACTCATCAATTATTTCTTGAAGGGCAGGTGGCCAATTGCCAGTTCCAAATTTTTTGCACATCCAAATACACATCCAATTAAGAGAACCTTTCTATCAACTTTTGCACAGTCTCAATGAGGAAATCTGCCTCCTCTTCAGTGTTATAGAGATAAAATGAAGCGCGATTTGTGCTTGCAAGACCAAGGCTTCTCAGTAAAGGCTGAGCACAATGGTGTCCTGTGCGTACGGCGATTCCGTGCGCATCTAACATTTGTGCCATATCTTCCGCATGTAGAGTATCATGGATGAAAGAAATCAATGGGGCATCAGCATTATCCTGTTTTCCAAGAACAGTCATACCTGGAATACTGCGGAACGCATCTGCGACCTTTCGGGCCAACTTAATTGAATGCGCATGAGAGGACTCAAAGCCGATATTTGAAAGCCACTTCACTGCTTCAGCCCACCCTATTGCCTCAGCGATTTTCGGAGTTCCGGCTTCAAATTTGAAGGAGCCTTCTTGGTAAGTTGAATGATCGAGAAATACTTCTCTAATCATATCCCCTCCTCCCAAAAACGGCTTCATCTCAGTGAGTGTTTCGGTATTGACAAAAAGAGCACCAATGCCAGTTGGCCCACTCATCTTGTGAGCAGAAACTGCGACAAAATCAGCACCCAATTCACTTATTCCGATTCGGTCATGCGGTGCTGCTTGCGCTGCATCAATAAGGACGCGTGCACCAACATTATGCGCGAGGGTAATTATTTCCTCAATTGGATTACGAATCCCAAGCACATTTGAGGTGTGAATGCAACAAACTAATTTTGCACCTTCAAGCGATATCTCAAAGGCGCCCATATCTAATTGGAAATTTTCCTTGTCAAAGGGGACCCATCTTATTTCCACGCCTACTTCTTCGGCAAGCATTTGCCAAGGAACAATATCTGAATGGTGTTCCATTTCAGTTAACACAATCGCATCTCCCTTTGATAAATTTGCTCGACCCCAAGAATGCGCGACTAAGTTAATTGCTTCAGTAGTGCCTGAGGTGAATAATAGATTTCCATCAGTGAGTCCAAACCAATCCGCAATCATTTTTCTTGCACCTTCATACGCATCAGTAGCTTCACTGGAAAGTGTATGAACTGCTCTGTGAACATTACTATTGTATTCTGAATAATATCGGCTCATAGCATCAATCACACAGGACGGTTTCTGAGTAGTAGCACTATTATCAAGATAGACTAATGGCTTGCCATTAGGGAGTATTCGGTTTAAAATGGGGAAATCTTTGCGCCATGTATACGGATCAAAAACCATTTTTTCACGCCCCTAATGTTACTCTATCAAATCACAATCAAGGTGAACTAAAAGGCGGGTGCGCAAGTAGTTAACCAAAGACTCTGATTTAAATCCTGTGAAGGCATCCATCAAAAAGCCTTCAGTAAGCAAATCTTTTGCCATTTGTGGCCCGAGCCCTCTACTTTCAAGATAGAATACTTGCTCGGGATCAAGAGGGGCGCTGGCAGCACCATGTGCTGCACTAACATCATCAGCAAATACCTCCAATTCTGGAATTGAATCCGCCTCTGCTTTGTCAGAAAGCAACAAATTCTTGAATACTTGCCCAGCATCACATCTTTGTGCTCCTTCGGCGATTACTAGACGACCAGTCCCTACATTTTTACTTCTCCCATCACAAGCCGAATGCATCACTAATTTACTTTGATTTTGCCCAACTGGGTGATTGATAACAAAATGGTGGTCATCCTGTCTTTGCTCATTACCATGAACTCCAACATGCAATGATAATTCTGCACCACTTCCTAATAATTCATGTCTCAAATCAGTTTTTAGGCGGTTCCCTCCAAGTGATAATGTGGCGCCGTTAAAGCAAGCATCGCGAGAAACATCAACTCCTTCATTACGAACAAAGGTGCTTGTACTTGATAGGCGATTGTAAATCAAATCGCGGAATACCGCCCCTTTACCAACACTAATTTCTCGGAGTAATCCAAACCAGTCCGCTTTTCCACGAATTGCCGTTGTCAATTCAAATTGGGCCTCTTTTCCTACATTGATTAGGAGGTGCTGAATCGAAGCACCCTCTAATGCATTTATTTCAATCATCAATGCCTGGCTTCCGACCCAACCCGAAGGAATGTCCAATAAATGAGCGCGGCCTGCTGCGACTTCGCGCAAAAACACAGAAGATATTTCGGAAGTGGACAAAGCATTTGAACTCAAATCTTCAAGGTCTTGAGGAAGTGCAGGGCGAAAAGTAACTTCAGAAGGAGGAAGTGTCCCATCTAGATTTAGAAGTCTAATCTCAGCAACTGGGATAATTGGCACCTCTAGCAAATCACCTGTTGGATGAACACTTTGCCAAGAGGTATAGCGCCAAAGGTGGTCAGACCTATTTGGTATTGAAATTGCTGAATATTGTTGAACTTCTCCACTCATAATAATCACCACTTACTGAAAATCATCCAATGGCTCCTTCCATTTCTAACTCCAAAAGTCTATTCAACTCAACAGCATACTCCATCGGCAATTCACGGGTGAAGGGCTCAAAGAAGCCATTGACTATCATTGCCATTGCTTCTTCCTCTGAATGTCCTCTTGTCATTAAATAAAATAATTGCTCACCTGAGACCTTTGATACACTCGCCTCGTGCGTCACATTACATGTTGCATTAGCAACTTCCATAGTAGGATACGTGTCAGAACGACTGTCCTCGTCTAGCATTAGTGCATCACAAACCACATTGACTTTGCAATTTTTGGCCTTAGGTGCTACATTTACAAGACCTCGGTATGATGAACGTCCGCCATTCTTTGAAATGGATTTAGCGAGAATATTGCTTGTAGTTTTTGAAGCCAAGTGGTGTATTTTTGTCCCAGCATCTTGATGTTGACCTTCTCCAGAATAGGCAACTGAAATTACCTCTGCATGGGCACCCTCGCCCTTTAGGATGACTGCCGGATATTTCATTGTCAGTTTTGAGCCAATATTTCCATCAATCCATTCAATTGTTGCATTTTCATTTGCCACTCCACGCTTTGTAACTAAATTATATACATTAGTTGACCAATTTTGAACGGTGGAATAACGAATTTTTGCCCCTTTCATGGCAATTAATTCTACAACCGCTGAATGAAGACTTTCGGTTGAATATGTAGGAGCAGTGCATCCTTCCACATAATTAATGCTACTTCCCTCATCGGCAATAATCAATGTTCTTTCAAATTGCCCCATATTTTTTGCATTTATTCGAAAATAGGCTTGTACTGGCATTTCAACTTGAACGCCTTTGGGAACATAGATGAAAGAACCACCTGACCAAACCGCAGTATTGAGCGCACTAAATTTGTTGTCTGAATACGGAACTACAGTACAGAAATACTTCTTCACAATTTCGGGATACTCTCTCAATCCAGAATCCATATCGAGGAAAATTACACCCTGTGCCTCCAAGTCTTCCCTAATACTGTGATAAACCGCTTCAGATTCATATTGAGCAGTTACTCCACCCAACCATTTTTGCTCTGCCTCAGGGATACCGAGGCGGTCAAATGTATGTTTGATATCATCTGGAACATCATCCCAATTATTCTCCGTCCTCTCGCTACTGCGAAGGAAATATGTGACTGAATCAAAGTTAATTCCATTGAGCATTTCAGAATTACCCCAATCCGGCATTGGTCGTCCCTCATAATGGTGATATGCCTTTAGGCGAATATCTGTCATCCATTGTGGCTCATTTTTCAATTTTGAAATATCACGAACAACTTGCTCAGAGAGTCCTTTGTCAAAACGAACGGAAGCATTCTCAGGATCATGGAAGCCATATTGGTATTCACCAACTGCATCTCTTGCGCCTTGCTTTGACATGCTCAAACCTCCAGCCAATCATACCCTTTTTCTTCAATAACAAGTGCAAGATCTGCCTCGCCAGTTTTTACTATTTTTCCATCAATCATTATGTGAATGTAATCTGGATTTACATGATTTAGCAAACGCTGATAATGTGTGATTATTAAGCATCCTGCAGTTTTTGCAATTTCGTTTATTCCCTCTGCCACAGTGCGAAGGGCATCAACATCCAAACCGGAATCAGTTTCATCTAAAATTGCAAGTTGGGGCTTGAGTAATAACATTTGTAATATCTCAAGCCGCTTCTTTTCTCCACCACTAAAACCATCATTTACATAGCGCGGAAGAAAAGATTTCTCAACTCCTAATTTCTTGAGAGATTCATTTAACTCAACCCTAAACTCACGTGCAGAAGGTGCATTTTCACCCCTTATTGCTTGAACAGACTTACGAAGGAAAGTTCCAACTTGAACACCAGGAATTGCTTGGGGGTATTGGAATGAGAGAAACATACCTAATTTTGCTCGTTGGTGAACTTCTAATTCGGCAAGTGGAATGCCGAGATAGTAGATCTCGCCAGAGGTTATCTCATATGCAGGGTGGCCCATCAAAACATATGCCAATGTAGACTTTCCAGCCCCATTTCGACCCATGATTGCATGAACTTCACCAGCCATAATTTCAAGGCTCAATCCTTTAATGATTGGAGTGCCATCAACACTGACATGTAGGTCGGAAATTAGTAGTAGTGTCTCAGGCATAACCTCTCCCCAAATATAGCCTGCAGTCCATCCTTTATGAAACGGTCTATTCGTATCCTTTGGGCCATTTGGAAAATAGTAATCCCTAACCCTTCACCGGCGAATATTTCCAAATATATTCTGGATTATTATCGGCCACTCATAGAAAAATAGACAAAATGCACGCCCCTCCAAGCATTCATGACGGATGAAGATTTGGTGACAAAATATCGCTTGGAAGTTGACAAGTCGGTTGCGGAAGAGGCTGAACGCAGAGTTGATGCAGCAATACCTATGAAGGAGCGCATTCGCTTGCGCTCACTTTCTCTATCTGATTTAGCAAAGGGTGAAATTAGTAACCCCGATTTTGTCCCCGCCCTTCTTGAAAGACTTGGTGCAGTAAGAGCCGCCTTAGATGGCCATGGGGGTGGAGTGGAATTAAAGAAAGTAAGTCAAACAAAAGTTGGCTTGGAATTTGTATTGGATTTAACTGGTGCTTGTCTTTCTTGTGGTGCAGCGCCGGGTACTTTGGCTGGAGTAAGGGCTGACTTAGAAAATGATGCAGAAATAGCACATGTTCGTTTTTCAAGCACTTTATTAGATACATTTGATGAACTTGGGCGTGAATTTGTGCTTGCCCATGGTGGCGTAGAATTTGTGGATGTATAATCAAAAGACGCCATTACCTCATCTAAATCAATCACCATAGTACACAATAGTGAATCCATAGGATTCAAAGCGAGAGGGCGCGCCGGTAAGTTTGGTGAACAAGTGTCCAAACCTGACCCCGAGGCTTGCCGTGAACAAGACCATGGCAAATTTGAAGTTATCAGGAGAGATGGTTGGGCGAGGATTGGGAAATTCCACACCCAGCATGGAATTATTGACACTCCTACGCTATTACCTGTGATAAATCCGAATATCAAAACCATTACCCCTCGTGACATGTGGGACAATTATGGAGTGCAGGGATTAATTACTAACTCCTACATTATTTGGAAACATGAGAAACTGCGCATACCAGCACTAGAAAATGGAGTGCATGAATTGATCGACTTCCCCGGATTCATCATGACTGATTCCGGTACTTTCCAAGCATATGTATATGGCGATGTTGAAGTTGGTGCAGAAGAAATTGTTGAGTTTCAACGCAAAATAGGAGTAGATGTTGCGACTATGCTTGACGTATTTACTCGTCCAGACATGAGTGTTAGGGAATGGGACGAAGCAGTATTGGAGACAGAAAAGAGAGCAGGCCCTGCAATCAAAGCGGCAGGTTCAACAATGCTAAATGGGCCAATTCAAGGGGGTTTAGATTCTTCTTTGCGGAAAAAAAGTTCACAAATAATGAGCAAACATGCATTTGCAGTCCATCCGATTGGCGGCATTGTGCCAATAATGGAACAACAACGCTATCGGGAATTTTTTGAACTAATATTAACATGTAATTCTGAATTACCTTCTGACCGACCAGTTCACTTCTTTGGTTGTGGCCATCCAATGCTCTTCCCACTCTCCATTGCCCTAGGAGCTGATCTTTTTGACTCAGCAGCATATGTCTTATTTGCTCGTGATGGGAGATTGCTTAGTCCCGAAGGAACAGTTCACCTTGACAAATTGGATGAGTGGCCAATTCATACTATTGCACTATATGGGATTACTCCTGATGAAGTAAGAAAAATGGATAAAAATGACCGAACTGAAATCCTTGCAAGAGCAAATTTGGAAATTACTTTTGCTGAATTGGCAAAATGTAGACAGGCAATTCGAGATGGAACTATTTGGCGCTTAGCCGAACAACGAAGTCATTGTAACCCTGAATTGAGAGAGGCATGGATTGAACTCCAAAAACAATTTCATAGTGGAAAATGGGATAATATGTGTAGGGTGCAAAATCCTCACCGCAAGAGTGGAGTGAGATGTATTGAAGAATCTAGTGTAAATCGGCCAGATATTCGCTCAGCCCACCTTAATCTTCAAAAATATTGGAGAGAATATCCCCCCTCAAGAGAAGATAATGGCTTGCCGCCACTGGCCGTAGTTTTCACCGGAGTACCTCAGCCACATAGAGCATACCTTTCAAGAACAATTAACCACTTGATGGCTATTTATCCAAATGCTATTCCATTGATCAGTACTGCTGCCGGACTCGTTCCATATTCACTTGAGGACATTAGCCCGTTCGCACATTTGGAAACAATTGCTGACTTAGACAGGAGTGGAGATTCTGATTATATTAGAGCGGGGTTGGTGGATTTGGGCCTTAATGAAATGAACTTTGAAATTCTTGGCTGGCAAGAAAAATATGCGCAAATGGAAAAAATATTGGCGGCGATGGCAATCAAACTGAAAATTGGCGAGGATAAATATTTACTATATCAGAACCAAGAAGTGAAGGATAAAGTGAGAACAATCACGGATAGAATTTCAATTCTAGATAAATTGACAGTTTTTACTCACTCGGATTACAAATTAGTATGGGATGAAATTCAAAATGCTACTTTCCTTTATAGCCGCACAGGACGGATAAAAAACATTCATCTCAAAGATGGGACTCATATCGCATCGCCAAGACTTACAGATGGTGGTATTTCTCTTACTGAAAAAGGTGCGGAGTGGCTGCATTCAATGCACACCACAACTTTACCTTCAGATGAAATTTATAATCATGAGAACTCCTACATCGGTATCCCACGCGTTGTTATTGAAGATGATGCAATCCCCTTCATCCGCAAGGGCAGAAATGTATTCCATGGATTCATTATTTCTGTTGACTCATGGATACGCCCCGGATTCGCCTGTGTAATTATTGATTCCAAAGGAGAGATAATAGGACATGGAATAAGCCGTTGTGAGGCCAAAGATATGCTTGCATTATCCAAGGGAATCGCAGTTAGGACTCGAGGCGGGATAACGCAAAAATAATAATCGCTTAGGGGAAACCATTGAAGGGCTACGCCTATGGTGCAGGTACAGGGTGAGACTTTGAGTGACTATGTCATAGAAACTTCCGACCTCGTCAAATCCTATGGGCCACATGTTGCATTGGATAGTGTCAGTTTGAAAATAACTCCCGGCGCAACCGGTTTACTCGGACCGAATGGTGCCGGAAAATCAACAATGTTTAAATCCCTCTTAGGATTAATTGGGATTACCAGTGGGCAAGGGAAAGTATTTGATTTGGACATTCGTACACAAGGCCCCGCAATACGCCAACGAATCGGCTATATGCCCGAGTACGAGTGTCTCAACCCAGGTATTGATGCGATTCATCAAGTGGCATATTCGGGTGAACTTCTTGGAATGAATCCTGTGGTTTCAATGCAACGAGCACATGAAGTCCTCGAGTATGTTGGACTAAGAGAACAGCGATATCGCGAAATTGGCACATTTTCAACAGGCATGAGGCAAGCAGCAAAACTTGCCACTGCATTGATTCATGACCCTGATTTGATAATTGCCGATGAACCAACAAATGGTCTTGATACAACGGCGCGGGACTTTATGCTAAATACCCTTGAACAAACTGTCACAATTGGACAATCAAGCCTGCTTATGGCAAGTCATTTAATGGATGATGTTGAACGAATATGTAATCGTATTGTAATGCTCCACAAGGGTAAATTAATTGCCCAAGGTAAAATAGAGGACTTGAAAGCAATTGACCAAGAGATTGAAATTCATAGTTGGGGGCACTCTTCTGATTTGGAAGTTGAATTGAAAAATAGAGGATACAATGTTCGCCGCACAGGGCGAGTGATGCGAATTGTAAAAAAGGATGAAAACTCACACAACGACATTCTTGGTGCCGCTGCCAAAACCGGTTCACAAATCCGCCGAATGCAAGATCACGAAGCGAGTCTTGAGGACCTATTTATTGTCATTATGGAAAAACTTGGCTACTCTATCAAATCCTCATCAGATTTACTAGCATCGGGGCCAAGTGCTCGCAAAGTTGATGCACCACTTGAAATGAAGGAGGCGGGAATATGACTGATATTGATGAACAGGATAGGGGCGAAACTCCACCGCCATCTCAACAAATTATTCCTCATTCCAATGCTCAATCCGAAAATCAAGAAAGCAATTCGCAACCTTCAGAAACTGTTGGCCGAGATGCTGAATTCATGGGTGAATCCGGTATTGGAGTCGGTGGGCAGACGAGAATGGAGGTTGCATTTGGTGCTGCAAGTGATGAGGAAGAAATTGGAACTGCATCAGTTGCCGGAGGGACAAAGGATGCCCAGATGGGTGCTATTTTTGAGCAAGTATATAGGCCTTGGAAAGGTACTTTGAATCCGCGATGGGCACGTAATTGGGCAATGTTTAGACACCATATTTATGGATTATTTAGCAAAGGGCATCGCCCTTGGGGGTGGCCAACCAGATTGCTATTATTTGGAGCAATTATTGCAGCAATGTCTGATGTAGGCCTGTCCTTTTTGGGTGCAATGCTTGGAGATGAAACCCTTTATCGCTTATTCGGCGTTTCACGCGACAACTTATACGGCCATGTTCTTGGATTCTTTCCCCGAAATGCCATTTGCTTCCCCCTCATTGCCGCATTGATAGTTGGCGGAATGATAAGTGATGACAGAACAAATGGTACTTCTGCAATATACTTCTCACGCCCAATAAATAGAATTGATTAT
>JABIHC010000035.1 GCA_018649825.1 Methanobacteriota archaeon | reverse complement strand
GGTTATTGTGAATATGGATGAAGCAGCAATCCGCGAACCAATTTTAATCACTCAACAGGCGCTAAAAGGTGCAACGGAATCTGCAATAAACATATTACGAATTGATGATGTACTTTGGGCTAAGGAAGGCCCAAGCATCCCTGATGGAATGCCTGGTGCATTATGAGCAAGTGATATTAATGGAGAAACAAAAACCTTTAGCGTTATTATTTGCATTATTTTTGTTAAGTTGCTTATTCTTTCCTTCGGTGTCTGCAGCATTTGACGACGACGACGATGATGATGATGATGATGATGATGGTGGGGATGATGATAATGAACTAGGCGAAGATTTAGGCAATATCTCACAAATTCTCCTTATTGCCACAATATCACTTGTCGCATGGAAACCAGCCCATATTTGGGTTCGAAAAACTGGACTGGAAAAATACGGCAATAAGTTTGCAATCACCGATCATAAAGCATTTAAAAAGAAATTAACTAAAATCAATAAATGGATGTCAATTTTCCATTTATGGGTCGGTGTAGGTGCTGTCGTTACTGGTCTTGTTCATGGATTAATGACCGAGGGAGTAAAATTGGAATCTTCTTTAGTTTGGCTCGGTTGGCTCGGAATGTTATTCATGTCAATACTTGGGGGATTAATGCAATGGAAGTGGCCTCCTAAAAAGGTGCGAAAAGGTGCACGCTTACTTCATTCGCAGCGAATTATTTTGGTACTTACAATCATATTATTGGTTATCGGGCATGAAATGATGTAGGGTCATTTTGTCATTTTTCCTTTTCGTTTAGAGAAATATTATGAAATTGTATTTGCTGCTTTTTCGCGTAAGCATCAAGAGTTAAGTGCATTAGGCAGTTGTTGAGGCGAAGGCATGGGAGTCATACCTGATACGATGCTCGCTTGGGTAAAGGCCCGAGATGAAGAAGACGGCATGGAACTTATTGAATGTCCAGTTCCTTCCCCTTCTGCAGATCAAGTGTTAGTCAAAACCTATGCTACAAGCGTATGCGGGACAGATTTACATATTTGGAAATGGGATGAATGGAGCCAATTGGAAGTCCCCCTCAATACTATTACTGGGCATGAAACCTGTGGCGTAATAGTTGGTCTTGGTGAAAATGTTAATTCCCATAGTATTGGCGATTTTATTGCAGTTGAGTGCCATATTGCTGATTGGACTTGCGATAGATGCCTAGAAGGAAATGCCCATATTTGCGAAAACGGAAATATTTTTGGAGTTAATGTAAATGGTGCCTTTGCTCCATATTTTGTAATTGACGCGGCAAATGCCCGCTCCACACCAAGTGATATTCCTTCAATACACGCATCTGTTCAAGACCCTCTTGGAAATGCAATTCACACCCTAATGGGAGGCCCCGTCAAAGATGCAACAATTGCAATTCATGGACTAGGTCCAATTGGTTTGTTTGCCGTTGATGCTGCTAGAGCAATGGGTGCCAAGAAGATAATTGCAACGGATTGGGATAATGATTATCGAATGGAAATTGCAAAGCAGTTAGGCGCTGATATCGTGCTTGGAAAGGATGATGACATCATTTCTACAATTTTTGCTGAAACAAATGGCAAAGGCGTGGATAATTCGTGCGAATTTTCAGGAGCCCCTTTGGCCCTGTCTAATGCAATAAAGAGTACCCGAATGGGTGGGGTGTTGAATATTTTAGCAGTTTATGGGACAGATCCAATTGTGCCAATGAATGAAATTGTATTTAGATATTTGAAAGTAAACGGGATTAATGGGCGAAAGATGTGGGAGACATGGGATGTAATGCATGAACTGCTCAACGAAGGTAATTTACAAATTGAAAAGGTAGTGACCCATAGCATGCCGTATGCCGACTTACAATCGGCAATACAATTAATGTTGAAAGGAACCTGTGGCAAAATTGTCTTGACCTTTGAATAAAATATTGCAATTTGGTGAGTGAGATGCGAATTGGATTAATCGTCAATCCAGATGCTGGCTTAGGGGGGCGTCTTGGATTCAAAGGTTCTGATGGTCGGGCTGAAGAAGCACGAGCAGCAGGTGCGGAAGACAGAAGTGGGCCAAGGGTGAAACAAGCATTATCCCGCCTCTCAACTCTTGTTTTGCAAAGGCCATTATTGGAAGAGTTAACCTTCTTTGTTTGGGCTGGACGGATGGGTGAGATATGGCTCCCAAAGTCCGCCTCGGGTGAAGTAGGATGGACAACCCATGTTTTGGGCGCAGTAGGTGAACGCACAGGAGCAAATGATACAGTTACTGCTGTGAAGAAAATGCTTGCTTCTCAAGTTGATTTATTGATTTACGGGGGTGGTGATGGAACTACTCGAGATATAGTCAATACATTGGAAGAAATTGGAGGTGGGGCCGAAAAACTTCCAATCCTTGGGATCCCGGGAGGGGTGAAAATGCATAGCGGTTGTTTTGCCACCACTCCAAATGCAGCCGCCGAAGTAATTCGAGCATTTTTAGATGGAGATTTGATGCCAGGGCTAACTGAAGTGATGGATCTTGATGAAGAAATATATTTGCAGGGTGAATGGAAGGTTAGGATGTATGGTGAAGCTATGACTCCAAGTAGCCCTCGTTGGATGCAGGGCGCTAAAGAACAAGTAAGGGCGGCTGATGAATCAGAAATAATTGGATCACTTGCCGACCACATCCAGACACTGATTGATTCCAATTCAGAATTGATGATTATTTGGGGTAGTGGTGGTACTTTGCGACAAATTGGTACTTTGTGCGGATGTGAATCAACATTACTTGGTATTGATATTTCAAAGGGCAAATCAATGCTTGGAATTGATTTGAATGAGCGAGAAATCCTCAAATTGTTAACAGAGCATGACGGAGATAAATTATTACTTCTTTCACCAATGGGTGGGCAAGGATTCCTT
>JABIHC010000036.1 GCA_018649825.1 Methanobacteriota archaeon | reverse complement strand
GGGATATTCCCGTGTTTGCGTGCAGGACGTAATTCTTCCTTATCCAGCAACATTTCAAGGGCCTTTATCATGCGAATACGAGTTTGGTTTGGCGGGATAACATCATCCAAATACCCGAGTGCTGCGGCCTTGTATGGGTTTGCAAATTTGTCATTGAAATCCTCAATCAAGCGTTCACGTTCACCCTCGGGGTTTCGTGCACCAGCAATACGGCGACGATGTATGATTTCAACCGCACCTGCAGCGCCCATGACTGCCAATTGTGCACTTGGCCAAGCGATATTGTAATCGCCGCGAATATGCTTAGACGACATCACATCATATGCGCCACCGTAGGCCTTTCGAAGAATAACAGTTAACTTTGGAACAGTTGCTTCGGCATAGGCATAGAGCAGTTTAGCCCCATGACGAATGATTCCACCGTGCTCTTGTTCGGTACCCGGCAAAAATCCAGGTACATCTTCAAAGGTAAGTAGTGGGATATTGAAAGAGTCACAAAATCTTACGAAACGTGCCGCTTTAGAACATGCGTCAATATCAAGGCAACCAGCAAGAACCTTGGGTTGATTTGCGATTACCCCCACTGTGTGGCCATTTAGGTGGCCGAAACCGACTACAATGTTTTGGGCAAATTGCTCTTGAACTTCGAGGAAAAAATCACCGTCTAATACTTCGCTGACAACATCTTTGACATCATATGGCTTCCCAGGGTCATCGGGAATAATTGAGTCGAGAACTGTGCACTCTCTATCTGCAGGATCTGATTGAGGGGCGCGCGGAGGAGCATCTAGGTTGTTAAGAGGGAAAAGGGAATGAAGTTGCCTTGCAAGGCCTATTGCTTCTTCATCCGACTGTGTAGTAAAATGAGATACACCAGACTTTGCACCGTGAGTCATTGCCCCACCTAGGTCTTCGAAACTGACAATTTCATTTGTGACCGTTTTGATAACCTCTGGCCCAGTGATAAACATGTGAGCAGTTTGGTCAACCATGATAATGAAATCGGTAATTGCGGGTGAATATACCGCTCCACCGGCGCAAGGCCCCATAATCACACTAATTTGAGGGATTACTCCGCTAGCCCGAGTATTGCGGAAAAATATTTCAGCATATGAGCCAAGACTGGCAACTCCTTCTTGGATTCTTGCACCACCGCTATCATTCATACCGATGACTGGGACGCCGGTTTTCATCGCCATGTCAAGAACTTTGCATATCTTCAAACCATGCATTTCTCCGAGACTCCCGCCATATACTGTGAAATCTTGAGCATAGCAATATACTGGCCTGCCATCTATAGTTCCGTGTCCAGTAACTACGCCATCACCGGCAATGGTATTCTTCTCCATGCCGAAATCTTTGCAGCGATGTTCAACTAAAGTATCCATTTCTTGGAAACTCCCTTCATCGAGTAATGTTTCCAATCTTTCCCTTGCAGTCATTTTGCCGCGATTGTGCTGGGCATCTACCCTTGCTGCCCCGCCGCCGGCTGCAGCCTGTATCTTTCGGCGGCGCAAATCGTCAAGCCGCTCCTGAGTAGTATCCATGACGTTCAAACAGGTGGGAGACTTGACCGTCTTTAGGACTTAGGGTGGTGAACTAATTATTGTGAGAATAATTGTGTGAAGGAAATCTTGTGTTGGAGGCAATCAATGGGCGCCATACAATTTACTTTTCAGTTAGAGAGTCATTCATTCAAAATGGTGCGAGATTAACCTTAGCGGGAATTACTTTTGCGTTGGATTGAAGGAGGGTGAACACACCCGAGTATCATGGCAGCACCACTTAGAGTCGTAGTTGCGAAGCCCGGTCTTGATGGGCATGACCGCGGTGCAAAGATTGTTGCAAGGGCATTACGCGACGCTGGACATGAGGTGATATACACCGGTTTGCGCCGCACACCAGAGCAAATCGTGCGCATTGTTATGGACGAGGATGCGCAAATGCTCGGACTATCTTCATTATCGGGAGCACATGCTCACCTATTCCCTATTATCTGTCAATTACTAGTAGAGGCTGAAATGGGAGATGTAGTAGTATTCGGGGGTGGAATCATCCCTAGTAATGACCGACCAGCATTGTTTGAAGCAGGAGTAAGGGCAGTATTTGGTCCTGGTACCCTCTCGACAGAAATAATTGAATTTATTGAAACAGTATCTGAAAAGACAAACTCAGGAGAATCAGTCGGCTGTGGAGCCAATACAGACTGGCATTGGGGGCAGTGAAGTGGAGCCCAATGTGGCGATGCAAGCGGCATTTGATGGCAGTCGGCGCGGCCTTGCGCGAGCACTTTCCTATATTGAAAATAACCAAATTGGCCAAATTGACCCACCATCAAATTACATTCCTTCTGACGAAAATGAATGGCATGTATTGGGCGTTACCGGCGCACCAGGTGTTGGTAAGTCGTGCTTAGTTGACAAAATTATTCAACATTGGATTGAACAGGGTCACAAAATAGCTATTCTTGCAGTTGACCCAACTTCTCCAGTCACCGGCGGAGCACTACTTGGTGACCGACTTCGAATGTCCAATTCCGATGGTGAAGACAATGTATATTTTCG
>JABIHC010000037.1 GCA_018649825.1 Methanobacteriota archaeon | reverse complement strand
GAATCAATTATTGAGTCAAACGCTCAATCAGTACTGCTTTTGTTCCTTTTGTTTCAAGGCCAGCATTATCACAAAGTTCAACCAATTCTGCCTTCTTCATTTTTCCCAATTCAGATAACGAGGGTAAGGTAATTGGATTTTCAATAGTTTCCTGACTATCAACTTCAACGGCTGGCGAGACAACTTCGGCTGAAGCAGACTCATGTGGTGGAGGAGAGGTCCACCCTTTAGGGTAAACATCAGGCATCATTATTACTGTAACAGATTTAGCAACTTCGCCTTTTTTCATTACAGTCAGTTGGTCTGAATCAACAATCATTTCAGCGACTGCAATCAATTCGCCTTTCAAACTCATTAGCCTAACATCGCTTCCCTTTGTCACGCCTTTTGATGCTGAAACAATTCCAGGCCGAGCAAGCGGTGCACCATGAGCGAGCGCACTTATTGCTGCATCCTTAACAACAATCTCGGGCATGCTTGCAGTCATTACTTCCAGCGGATGAATGATTTTTCTCATTGCAGAGTCGTCTTGTTTTTCCTTCCACAACCAAACAGCATCGGCTATTTGCGAAAGAGACAAGTTCTGTTGTTCTACATAATTTCCAGAACGGGTTCTGCGCAATTCAGTCAATTCAACTTCCTCACCGATAAAAAGACCCAAATCTCTTGCCATTGTCCTAACATAAGTTCCAGCATCGCAGTCGATTTTTACAACTGCTAAATTATCCTTTATGTCTATTAATTCAAACTGGTGAATTGTTCGAGAACGAACTTGGACTTTCACTGCTGAAACAGTAGGTGGAACATTGTAGATGCGCCCTCGTAAGCGTTTCATTATCTCGACTAAAGTATCTTCATCAACTGCATTAGAGAATTTGAGTACGGCAATGTACGTCTTTTGATGAGTAAGTAAAGACTTTGTCATTCGCATTGCTTTACCAGCCAATAGAGGAAGTACTCCAGTTGCAAAGGGATCCAATGTGCCACCATGGCCCATTTTATCCAAACCGAGTAAATCCCTCGCCCAAGCTGAAACTTGATGTGAAGTTGGCCCGAACGGCTTGTCGAGGAGAATTATTCCGCCTGCTAACAATTCCTCGACACTTCGCTCACTCGGTGCTTTTCCATGAGCAGGGTCGGTTGTAGCCGACTCATCAAACATCCATTTATCCATCATGAAATCATCTCACATGCGCGTAATATAGCCAAGGTAGCGGCCAGTACACCATCGGCGTCAAGGGTATCGGCTTTGAGGATGTGGGTGTAAGGAGTAGTGTCTTCAGGGCTCAACTGGTATAATTCAGAAAAACGAGTATTATCATGCTTGCTACGTTCTTTGGATTCGGCCATCTTTTCAGCCACACTTCCACCTTCTCGCTTGACAACTCTATTTGCCCTTTCTTCAACGGAAACTTCAACCCAAAGACGAACTGCCGACAACTCCAATTTGTGAGCCCACCAACCAGAGAGACGGCTTTCAACAATTTCTGGGCCGTTGGATTCTTGCATTTTTGTTTTGAGAATTTCATCGAGCATTCGGTCAACAGACAAATCAGTAAGGCATAACTTACCAAAGTCCTCAAGGGACATTTTTCTATTTTCCGCTTCGTCGCGAAAAACCTGTCCACCATTTAGCGAACTCCAGCCAAGTGCTTCTTCTAATCTAGCAACAAGAGTTGAAGTCCCGCTCCCTGGGTTACCACTAACGGTAAGTTTCACCATCTGTATTACCTCCAAGAATGACGGCAGACGCGGCAGCGTAATTTGCTATTTCCTAGACGCTGAACTTCTTCACAGTCACATTCTGGGCAAACTTTCCCTTCTACGGTCCCAGCGGTGGAATTGCCGGAATCTGAATTACCAAAGGCGCCAAATCCACCGGTGTTGTCTTTTGAATTATCTGATGCCTTTGAATTACCAGAGTTTGAGTTGTGGCTACCTTGGTTGTTTCTCTTTCTAGGACCATTTTTACTTCGTCGGCGACGGCCTACTGCACCATCGTCATCACTCTTTATCAGGTGGATAAGTGGTTCCTTGATTTTCTCACCAGCAACAACAATGGGATTGCTCTTGTATCTCCACAACTTGATGTGGCGGTCAACTGCCCTTCCCATCGGAGCAGAGAGGCAGATGTATGTCGCAACCCATGCGGGGAAGAATAGAAATTTGTCATTCAACATATCCCATTTTGGAAGCCATGGGAGACTCACATAGCCTATTCTAAAATTCTCAACCGCGATGGCGATCCATGAGAAAATAGCGACAATGAAAACGAAGGTAAACATCATAGGTTTCATCCCACCCATCTGCACTTTCATTTGCTCAGGCATCATATTCATTTGCAAAGTTTGGGCCTTTTCCATACGAGCATTATCCCTTGCCATACGGGCCTCATTCTGCATTTTGCGAACTTGTCCCATTCGGTGACCGATATGAGCTTGCTCAACCGGATCGATGAAGAAATTGCGAAGAATGGTATTTATCAGCATAGAACAAGAACCAATAATCAATACCGTCACCGTAAAATAAGACTCCTCGGGGAGCCAAGGTGAAAGCATTGGGTCTGCATAAACAGAAAGAGTTGTTCTGAAGTTAGGATTCATCATCAATACTGTCATCATCAGCATGAAAATTAGAATCATGAACATTTGCCCACCCATAGCAGGGGGCTGGCCGCCAGAACCTGCCGCTTGACTCATATTACAACCCTAAAGCACCCCGCCTTTGAAGATTGGCTTATGAAAAGCAGTTGATGTGCGTTCATTTGAGCGACGATATAAAGCCGGATGAGGGCCTCCGATAATTTAGGCGAGCATCATGAATGATGGATATAGGGAGAAGCGGGTTGTTCCGCAACCGAGTAAAATATCTGTGACCGATTCCAATGTAATGGGCGACCGTTACTGGTTAAATAGCCAGCCAATGCCTATGAAAGGCCGGCCTTGCACCTGTACAGAATCAATGCTCACAAGCCAATTGTCAAGAATGCCGATTAGCCCTGATGCTTGGTGCTGGACCGAGGATGTTGCAGACGTACCAGATTCAATGAATTGGCTGCGTAGCGATGCCGCAGCACACCCTGCATCTGTTGAACCAGAACTTTCCACTTGGGCTCAAACAAATCCGGATGCGTGGTTAATAGTTGATGGTAGAGGAGGGAAAATACCGGATGCAGGAGGAGACTTGGAAGAAATTCTACGCGGACTTCCCGTTTATGTGATAATGATTATTGAAGATGATGCGATTCGAAGCACTCACCCATTTCCACCATGGGAATATCCACTCTAATTACACTTCAATGCAGGCAATATTGGCAATAATGAGTTTGTCAATCCAAGTTGCCTCGGCAATAATGAGATAGCCTTTCTCTAATTCCCTTCGAGAGGGAAAGATGTATTATTTAGGCGAAAGTGAAACCACAAGTTCCGCAAGCGGATGCAAGTGAACCGTTTTCAGCGCCACAGATGGGGCAATCCTTGCTTTCCTCTGCTGCACTGGAGTCGTTTGATTCATCGTCACCAGTATCTTCGGCTGGGGCTTCATCGGCGGATTCACCGTCGTCGTCACCTGCATCTTCGGCTGGGGCTTCATCGGCAGAATCACCATCGTCGTCACCAGCATCGTCGTCACCAGCATCATCGTCACCAGCATCGTCGTCACCAGCATCATCGTCACCAGCATCGTCGCCATCATCCACATCAGCACTTTGATTTGTGAGGCTATCAATCAAGACTGCCTTTGTACCGCTGACATCAAGACCAGCTTCTTCACAAAGTGCAACTAATTCAGCCTTCTTCAATTTTGAATAATCAACTTCAGCAGAATCTGCTGTTTCTTTAACTGCGGCTGGCGCAGGTAAATCCTCGTCTATTTCATCGCCGAAGGTAGCACCATGGAATTTCTGCATTTCTTGTGCATCAAATTCACCACTACCCTTGATTTCAAGAGAAATTTCAAGGCGTTCACCCTTTCCAATTACTGGAACATTCCATTCAACAGTAGTTCCGCTTTCAGAAGATTCTGACTTCATATCAACATCGTCCCGCTTTTCGCGGTTTGCTCCACGAACAATACAGTCGGAAATTTCAAAGCCAGAGGGCAAAATATCATGGATTGCTAAGTCTTGAAGTGCAGAATCACTTCTGTTTTCAAACATAATAAGGACTTCATATCGGCCCTTTCCGCCTACAGGAATAACTGTCTTTCCAGCACTAAACTTGCGGCGCTTGTGACTGACGCGGATTGCAGGTGCACTTTCTGTTTCACGAGAGCAAACCGGACCAAACCGTTCTGCACTAAATTCACACTTCGCAGGAGCTGCAACATCCAAATTATCTGGACTTGGGTCTGGCGATACCAACGTATAGGTGATTTCCAAAGACTTTCCAGGCGCTAATCCAAGAGGGCCTTTTGTGCCAACTGTTAGTGTCATTGAATGGCCGGGGCCATCGGGGCTCTTACGGAATTCCTCGAGAGTGATCCCGTCCTTTACTTCAGCACGATATTGTTCTGTTGAGAGAAGTGTTCCATCCATGGTGATTCGCATTGACTCAAGGTTTGGTGCTTCGAATAACCCAGGAATGTCATCAGTAAAGCGCATTAGGTTAATGTCACTTGAGCCATTATTGCTAATTGTAATAGTAACTCCAACTTCTTGTTGCCTATAACTACGCAAAATGCCTGTGCTAAACTTCTTTTCTAAGTTTGCTTCAAGTATTGTAAAGGTTTGTTGTTGAACATCAATTGAACCTTCAGTTGAGTGGGACACGCGTGGAATAACAGTGTATCCAAGTTCGTTAATGAGATTGGGCTTTTCACTTGCCTCAACAAATTTCATTTCAGATTCCCACTTACCATCTGGCAAAATATCTTCTGGTACATCGGCAATATCAAACAACATTTCTCCGGAATCTGCCATTCTAACCTGTAGTTTTACCAAGTCGACTGCGAAGGAAGATCGATTTTCAAAGACTGCCTTACACTGCCAATTATCTGGGCGCTCATCTTCATCAACTTGCATAAAAGAGAATCCTCGGCAGAATGCATCAACTTCCTTGAAATTTACAGTTGAAAGAGTTGCGTTGGCAGAATATGTAGCCTTTAGTGCACCAGAATCAACAGTCTCTATTCCACTAACTAGAATATTTGCATCAACATTCAATACTTTGGTTTGTCCTGAAGCAAGAGTTCCTACATTCCAAGTCAGCATTCCTTCACCCACTTCTGCTCCATTTGCACTGGCTTCAATTTCGGAAGGGATTTCTCGAGTAACAATTACATCATTTAGTGAAACTGCAGAAACATTTTCTACTTCAATTTCAATTAGAATCTTGGTTGCTTCATCTGCCAATGCTACAGACAAACTGCGTTCTTGAGAACGAGCTGGATTTGTATCAATTCGTTCACTTACAACAAGCATGCGTGAATTCTTTACATCATACTTCTGTGAATGAGACTTACCGGCTTCTAATTCAGTAATTGAAATATGATCTCCGCCAATATTTGTAGCATCAGCTGCATTTAGTAATACATCAATATCCCAAAGTCGGTCAGACTCACTAGGATTTTCAATTGTTAATACACCTTTCACATTCTGCTTTACGATTGTTCCATCAGCAGACAGAGTAGAGTTTTCAACTTCATTCATATATCCAATAATCTTGTCACCTGGAATGTCATCAACGGCAGTTGAAGTGCGGATTTTTGCACCTGCAATTGCTTCACTTGGTTCTGCCACAAGGGCATCACTTGTTGACAATACATCACTTGCAGGGGTGTCCTCGCTCATTTCAGGTGGAGCTGGAGGGGAAAGAAGTGAATCCAAGCCAGACGAAGCAGGTGGTGCCGGAGGCATACCTGGTGGTGCGGGAGGGGCGTCCATAGGTGGTGCCGGAGGCATACCTGGTGGTGCGGGAGGGGCGTCCATAGGTGGTGCCGGAGGCATACCTGGAGGTGCGGGAGGGGCGTCCATAGGTGGTGCCGGAGGCATACCTGGTGGTGCGGGGGGGGCAAGAAGGGAATCAGGAGAAGATCCGGAATCATCTGAAGTTTCAGTAACTTCTTCTGAATCGGCTGAATCTTCATCATCAGAATCTTCATCATCAGAATCTTCATCATCAGAGGCTTCTTCCTCTTCGGCAAGTTCAGCAACTTCCTCTTCAGCAACTTCCTCTTCTTCCTCAGACTCATCTTCGGAGGCGTCATTCATTGGAGGGGCTGGTGGCATTTCAGGAGGAGCAGGAGGGGCATCCATTGGTGGCGCAGGAGGCATACCTGGTGGTGCAGGTGGGGCATCCATTGGTGGTGCAGGTGGCATACCTGGTGGTGCAGGTGGGGCATCCATTGGTGGCGCAGGAGGCATACCTGGTGGTGCAGGTGGGGCATCCATTGGTGGTGCAGGAGGCATTCCAGGCGGAGCTGGTGGTGCTCCACCCATCATTGGAGGAGCGGGGGGGGCATCCATTGGTGGTGCAGGAGGCATTCCAGGCGGAGCTGGTGGCGCTCCACCCATCATTGGGGGAGCGGGTGGCATACTTGGCGGGGCAGGCGGCATACCCGGAGGCGCTAGTGGCATACCCGGAGGTGCGGGCGGCATTCCAGGTGGTGCAGGTGGCATTCCAGGCGGCGGTGGTGGCATTTCGGGGTTTTCTTCACTCATCTAAATTCCTCCGTCAGTCTATTGACAGTACCCCTACCATTGAAGCCTAGCGTTTAATCATTACCCATACAATATCAACAATAATTATTGCATTTGAGCCTTAACACCCATAGATTAATGCTACTGCATCCCCCATGTAGGAGGGTTGAAAGAGGGCGGGCATAACGGCGATTCATGTCACAGGATGGAACCATGCCGCCAGTCTTATTTGTCGTCGGAACGGCCGGCGCAGGAAAGAGTTCTTTGGTAACTGCAATGCAGCGCTGGACGCGCTTCCTTGAAGTTGAAACTCTATGTGTAAATTTGGACCCAGGAGCCGAGCGAGTTCATTACGATCCAGAATTTGATGTTCGCGACATGATTTCACTTTCTGAAGTGATGACAGAATATGACCTTGGTCCTAATGGCGCTCAAATTTTGGCTGCTGATTTAGTCGCAGCGCAGGCGCATGATATCGCTGAAGAATTAGATGGACTTTCTGGTGAAATAATGATTGTGGATACACCTGGGCAAGTTGAATTATTTGCATTCCGCGAGGCTTCAAGTCACATGATTAATGTTCTTGGCCATGAGAGGTCAGCAATCATCTACTTGTTTGACCCCATGCTATCACGAAGTCCGAGTGGATTTGTTTCACAGATGTTATTGTCTAGTATTGTTGAATTCCGACTTGGTCTACCCTGTAAGAATTTCCTCTCAAAAGCAGATTTGCTCGATGAGGACGAACTGGAAAAAATCCTTGAATGGTCGGAGCGCTTGGAAATTCTTGAATATGCATTGTTTGAGGAAGCGGGGGGGCAAAGAACCGAGTTTGCAATTAACCAACTTCGCCTGATGCAGCAATTCGCAGTTTCACCGGGGCTCACTCCACTTTCAAGTGAGATGGAGGAAGGACTTGCAGATGTACTTACCTTTGCTCAAGCCTTATTCGGTGGCATGGCCGATAGTCGTGATGGATTTGCTGCAGATATTGAAGGCGAGAAGAATTGATACCTTGCAATCCAAAACTCTCTACATACTTCCGCACGCCAACAACCTATTTCTTTTCGCAAGATAGGCTGGTTATCTATCAAGAAAATAGTATCCAGATAGGGCGATAGTTGAATCTCTAAAAAAGCAAATAGTCAATAATCGCCTTCGCAGGCACAAGATTGGTGAGGATATGACCAACCTGCTTGCAATTGATGATGTGGCTGAAGATTTACAGGATATTTTACAATGGGCGATTGCCTTTAAAAATGATGAAGATATTGCTTTTGATTTCACCCCTCTTGACCGTATGAGCATTGGTTGCATTTTTGAAAAACCAAGTACAAGAACAAGAGTTTCTTTTGAAGTTGGAATAAATAAATTGGGCGGTCAAGCTTTGGTATTATTGAAAGGAGATATCCAAATTGGAAAGTCCGAAACCGTCGGAGACACGGCACAAGTATTATCGCGATTTTTGGATGGATTAACTTACCGATGTTTCGCTCACGCAGATGTTGTTGAATTGGCAGAGAAGGCAACTGTTCCGGTGATAAATGCGCTTTCAGATATGCATCATCCGTGTCAAGCAGCGGCTGATTTGATGACTGTTCTCGAAAACTCAAAGGATTTGAAAAGCGCAAAAATGGCCTATGTTGGCGATGGAAATAACGTATTGCATGACCTCATGCTCGCTTGCGCTATTCTTGGAATGGACTGTACCTGGGCTACACCAAAGGGATATGAGCCAGACGAGGAGGTAGTTTCACGGGCGCAGGGATTTGCCGATGAAACTGGTTGCACATTAACCGCAACAACAGATCCCGTAGAAGCAGTCACTGGTGCACACTACATTTACACAGATGTGTTCGTCTCAATGGGTGAAGAACACCTTGCTGATAAGGCAAATGATTTCGATGGATTTCAAGTGAATCTTGAACTCCTAGAAAATGCTGATGCGAACTGGAAGTTCTTGCACTGCCTCCCTGCTCATCGTGGTGATGAAGTCACCGATGGAGTCATGGATCACGAACAGTCGATTGTATTTGATCAAGCCGAGAATCGGATGTGGGCTCAGATGTCATTATTGACTTACTTAGTCGACAGAGCCGGATGGGAAGCATATGCTGATATGATGGGTTTGTTCTAAATATCCTGAACAATGCTCATCAAGAAGCACTTGTCAAGATACTAATACACTTATTGCAAAGCCAATTAACCCGGCCAACATTGCGAGTCGCACTTGCTTCTGTGCCTTTCGATCTTCGCCTTTAGATATTGGATTATTTAATGTGATGAGAAGAAGAATAGCAGGTATCTGAATAATCAACAATCCAAGTTCAAATCCACCCCAGCCTAAGTAATAGGGTAGGGCGGCAAAGACCATTGCCGTAAGGGCGATGGGGTAGGCAATCATTCTCGCTTTTTCTAGGCCAACTTGCATTGGAAGGGTATTGCGACCGGCATCACCTTCAATATCCTGACAATCTTTGAGAATTTCCCTGGCCAAATTTGCAAAGGCAGCAGTCGCCGCTGCGGCAAAAACTAGTGGGGAATTATTCAAAGCGGAAAGTACACTGGCGCCGTAAAGAATGACTAAGCCGACCATTACTGAAATTGAAATATTGCCCTTTAACCCCTGGTTTTTTGTAGAAGGGCCAAGTTCATAGGTAATCATCAATATGCATGCAGTGAGCCAAATAGCCATTGAAAATAGTGGGAGAGTTGATGATTGATGGTAATATAAAACACTGCAAAGAAGCATGCTAAAAAATGAAACAAGTGTTGCTGCGGCAACAATCTGTTTCGCAGAATTAATTGAAACTTGACCCGTGGGTAAAGGACGATCAGGATGATTCACTTTATCGGTTTCAAAATCGACCAGATCATTCAAGATATTTCCTGCAGCCATGAATCCAACGACTGAGAGTGCATTCAAACAAACCATGCCAGCATCAATTGTTGACCATTGTTGTGGCTGAACAATATAGGCTCCAAGAACTACAGTCGGTAGTGCCAAGGCAATATTTTTTGGGCGTGCGAGTTTGAGACTGTCGCCAAGTGCCATGAATTGTACTTGGCAAGCCTTCACTCTTTGAGAGTTGGGTTTGAATTGTAACGATTTGTGCTAACAAGCGGCTAATTGCCAGACACATACTCTTGTGCGTATGCCGTCACCGAAGCGCGAATTATCAAATCCAGATTTTTTGAAACGAACATCTCTTGCAAGAATATTGCCCAATTGGCTCATTGTCGCCCCCCAACGGAAACGATTGTTTATGTGCTCATAAATTTGGGCGGTATTGGCTTCACCTTGTTCATCTAAATATTCATGCACTGCTGATCTCAATCTCTTTGTTCTGCTCATAATCCACCCTCCAATTTTAATTTGCGCGCTTTTTGACTAAGGCGAGCCCAAGTTACGCTACGTGGAAGATCTTCTTGTGGAATGGCCTGACCCGGCCAGTGCCAGGCCTGCCAGCAATCATCTCGATGGGATGGGAGACGACCACTGGCATGGCCGAGGCTTGTCTGGATACGCAGTGACCAGGCTGGTCGCTCCGTTCGGTTTTCTTGAGTGGCTTGCATTTGCGAAAAAGATACTCCTTCAAGTTCGCAATCCCTAGGGGACTTCTCTGGTGGCTCTGTGGGGTCCATCAATCCCTACTCTAATGCATGGGTACTTGAATGGAGATTGATAGAGAGGTAAGTGAAAGTGAAAGTGAAATAATGTTGCAAGGTTGCTTTTACACTTTCAGTTAATTGTGAAAGTGAATTTGTGCCAGCCCTATAGCTATTCATGTATTCGTTAAATTTTTTATCAATTATCATCCACTCAAAAATATGAATAGGACTGGCAATTCTTCTGCGTCAAGCATAAAGAGTAAATGCCTGTCGCTTGGTACTGACAACCCTGCTCGCGTAGTGTAGCGGTCCATCATGAAGGCCTCTCGAGCCTTCGACTCGGGTTCAAATCCCGGCGCGAGCACCATTATCTATAGATTCTTGGAGATATAACTGTCATCGGAAATTTCAAGTCTTATAAGTATTATATTGCGAAATATTGCAAGGAGACATGCATCAGAGTCAGCGCTAATTTCAGCGCAAAAAAACAACTACTTTCTTGGAGATTAGTGAGAAACAGAATTATCCATTTCTGCACTCTCTCCATTTCCGTTTGGATCATTCAAAACAACAGTTAATACAAGTAAAATGGGCAGGAATATTACTGCCAATAGCAAGGAAAATACCACTGTCAACGCGGTGACTAGACCGAAGTCTTGCACCAATGGCATAGGCGACATTAAGAGAACTAGGAAGCCACAAACAGTCGTCCCGGCAGAAAGCATCAAGGCAACGCCTGTCGTTGAAATAACAACATGAAGCGCCTCCCAAGGTTTGTCCGGATTCAATTGTAATTCGGTCTCAAAGCGGCGCCAAATATGTATTGAATAATCAATCCCAATACCAATTGTCAAGGCAGTGACCATTACTGTCAATACATTCCATTCAAGTCCAAACAAAACCATTGAGCCGACGACCCATAAAGAAGCAACTGCAACGGGAAGAAGAACTAGCATTGCGGGAACTACCTTACGAGTTAGAACTAGCAATACAAAGAAGGAAACAACGAGTGATATCACCGTTGATTCAACCTGCGAAGTTGTCAAACCCTCAAGCACAATCTGAAGTTTCACCAAATCTCCCCCTAGATGAACAATAGCGTGCTGCGAAAGTCCCTCGCGCAAAGTACCTGGTGAATCAGTAGAACCCAATTGTGTTTCAAATGATTCCAATATCGCTGAAGAATCTGCAGAAGTTGCGGCAATGACACGAACCTCCATTCGCATGTGAACTATTTCCCCATTATCTAAGTGAGTTACACTGCTAACACGCTGCGACCATGTCTTTCCACTAAGCGGGTCGGCAACTGAAGAATTTTGTGAAAGATTACTGAATGCGCCAGCAATATCCATTTCTAGCGATGAATTTATCTCAACCAACTCATCATTTCTAATTTCCAAATTATGATTTGAACCCCACACTGAATCGCGTAAAACCGCATCCCGTAAGACAACAAAAGGTCCTTCATATGACGGGTTTCCATCCTCCCACCCAACAACTCCATTGGTGTGCCCGAGACGATCGTCTAATCGATTTAACTGGTAGAGTAATTCTGTGTCATCGGCAATAACTTCCTTTCCATTGGCTGGCTCAAAGAGAATATATACTAATTTCCATGAGGCTGCATCATATGAATCGTTGAGTTCACTACGAACTTGCATTATGGGCATTTCATCATCCAAGAAATCGCTGAGATCGAATTCAGTTTCAAGGTTTGACGCCCCGATTATTGAAGCCCCACAAATTAACACCGCCACGACAATAACTAGAGCTTGTTGATGCCTTTGGAAGTTCACTAGTGCTGCTGAAAGACGCGGTAATTGTAACAATGAAGCATGCCCTGGGTCTCGCTCTTTTCGATCTAACACCACATGTAGGCACCCGACAACTACAGTTGAACAGAGGAATGCCGAAACCACTCCAAAAGCCAAGCCAAAACCAAAAATACGTATTGGTGGCAGGGGTGAAAAAATATTTGCAAGGAAGGCAGCGACAGTTGTAATTACTGCAAATGATAATGCCGCTGCTAGACGGTCTAGCGAAGATAACCAGGCCTGTGCTGGGTCCATGCCCTCGCTTCTAAAAGTCTCATAGCGCCGCTGAAGGTGTATTGAATAATCAATTCCTAAGCCAAGTACAAGAGGTGCTATTGCAACTTCAAGAGCGGTGAACTGAACTCCAAATCCAGCCAAAGTTCCATATGTCCAAATCAACGCTAATAAGAGCCCTGATAGGGGAAACAGGACTCCACGTAGTGTTTTAAAAGCAAGGGCAAGTATTGCGACGACTACGCCAACTGCAATTAGAATTAATATGGCGAGGTTGTCAAAGGTCCCTTGGTCAATATCATGACTTACTAAGTCAAGGCTGGCAACTGAGTAAGTTAAATCAGTAGAATCAGAATATTCCACAAACTCCTCGCGCAATAATGCCGATTTTATTTGGCGCTCGTCATCGGGAAGGCTTGGGTCCACCTCAATCACCCATAGAGTTGAGGAGGCAAAGGGAGTAGGATCAACTGGATAATCGTCCAACCAATCGCAAGTTTGCGAAAGGTCAAGGTCCTTATTGAGCATGGTGGAACTAACAAAAGATGCCGCAGAATCTAATTGCCCATCACGGTCTGAGGTGCACGAAACATCATCATCCAATACCAATTCAAGTAAATCTTCCCAATCATTAACATCCGCCAAGGAAGTATAATTTGCCTCCTCATCAAGCGCTAATTGAATCATTCCTGGTGCAGAAATGTTAGAAATAATAAATCCCTGGTTTTTTTGAGCCCATTGATTGATATTTATCAAATGTTGCGACTGTTCCTTGATATTATTAAGTTCCAATACATTAGAGCCATCGTCCATTTCTACATGGATGAAAATAGGTCGCGATTCTGAATCAAAATGTTGTGAGATTCTCTCCTCTGCAATTACTGCATCGGAATCTGGGGCAAAATCTGACAACTGGGTGTGAAATTCGGGTAGGTTTGGGAAAAGTTGCAAAAGCAGTAACAACGTGATAATTGCTGAGACGGCAAGTATGGGTTTTGCTGATTTTTTAAACCCGTTAACGAGTCCATCAACTCGCTGCGCGTCCGCACCCATGAACTCCCCCAAACGCCAATAGTTTTTGACAATATAGGCGTGAATATCTGCAAACTATGCATTATTCCATAGAAGAGTAAAGTTTGCGATGTGATTCTGTGTGATTTTGGCACAAAAAATAGCCTAGAAATGTCCCGACACAGAAAAGGGAAATAGAGCAAGGTTCTTGAAGGAGGCGCAGGTGGGCGGCTTGATTGTTATGCCGATTATTGTCCTCCTGCGCGAGAAAAACGAGTTGCGACTTCGATTCATTGGAGAGAGTCATACCTCTTTGCAAATCTTCCGTCAACGCTTAAATGCACACAAGTCTATTGATTTTGCAAATTTCATCCCCGGTCACCCACTTCTCGAAGACCCCGAATTTTACATACGTACATCCGGTAAGGCCAACCCTGAAAAATTGATGAAAGAACTTTGTGCTGATTTACAAAGCGAATTCGCCAGTCTCGCAGTCTAAGGTGAGTTAATTGTCAATATCTCCTGCGGAGATAGCGGAAGCAATAGGCTTGACTGGCTATGCAGTAAATGGTGCTGGAATCGGCGGAATGTTGAAAACTAGAGTCGCAGATTTTCGTGTTGAAGAGGAAATAAAGAAAATCAGCATGGATCCAAAGGGTCGCTTTACAATCGCCCAGATAACTTTGACTAATTGGGAAACTAATCGCTTCATTAACCGCTTAGCAAAGACACTGAAGATGTCAAGAGATCGTATTTGGTTTGCAGGTACAAAGGATAAGCGAGCGATAACAAAGCAATTATTTGTTATTGATTCAAAACTACAGAAGGTACAAAATGTTGAGATTCCTGATGCCGAAATTGAAATCCTCGGCCGCACCCATCAAAAACTCAATTTCGGCAGTCACAGAGGCAATAAATTTACCATTGTCTTAAGAGGATGTGCAAATGAAGACGGCACACCCATGTCAGAGGAAGACGCATTAGCAGAAGTAGAGTCGATAAAGGTGCGAATGGATGAATTGATCGGCAAGGGTAGATTTCCAAATTGGATAGGACCTCAACGATTTGGTGCAAATAGACCAGTTACGGCAGCAGTCGGAAGATGTGTAATTGAAGGCAGATGGAAGGACGCTGTTGAAACATACATTAGCATGGAAGGATTAGGTGAAAGTGAAGAAGCGGAAAAATTTAGGGGATTCTATCGGGAAGGTGGTAGCCCGCAAGATGCACTAGAGATTTGCCCAAGGCACCTCGGCTATGAAGGCAGTATGTTGAAGAATTTAATCAACCGGCCTGATGACTGGGTTGGGGCATTTAAGGCGCTTCCGAGGAATTTGCAGTTGATGACAATTCATGCAATACAGTCTGAGGCTTTCAACAGATACCTCCATCAACGATTCCAAAATAATCTGCCCCTACATACGCCAATTATTGGTGATTATGTGGCCCCTTTGGATGAAACTAACTCCCTTGAAATAGACCGAAGTATCGTTGTAAATGAATTGACTTTGCCGCGAGTTTCTCGCAACTGCGAGAAAGGACGATTGGCGGTTACCGGCTTCTTGCCCGGCGCAAATACTGTCATTGCAGATGGGCCAAGTGGCGAATTGGAGAAAGAAATCCTAAAGCAAATGAATTTGCATGACCTTGATTGGCAAGTGGAGAAAATACGACGACTAACGAGCAAGGGAAATAGAAGGGCGTTGCTATCGCATTATTCGGATTTCCTCATTGAAACTGTCCCAAAAGTTGTTGATGAATCTCTCTCAACGCGCTGGCAAGAGGGGCCGCAAGAAGGCGACAGGTGGCACCCTGAAGGTGCTTGCATTAGATTCAGATTCCTTTTACCGCCAGGTGCATATGCTACTACTTTCATTAGGGAATTTATTCGTGGACCAGTTCACCATCTCTAATGGCAGTGGTCTAATACTAACGCCTTTTTTGCTATTCACTAGTAT